>JAJRPY010000076.1 GCA_024280535.1 Gammaproteobacteria bacterium
CAATTCACACTCAAATTCTTCCATCACACCAATCACACCCTCCCAATCCCTGCCATCCTCAGACAAACTAACCAATTCAGCACCTTTTTTGGTTAATATTTCAATCGATTGAACAATATTTTCTGGCTGGAAATTTGGCGTAAGATTTCTCATGCTAAGTTGTGGTGATATTTATAAAGAGCGCTATTATACCGTTAAATATTGATGTCGAATTATTGCGTTTAGGTGTGGCTACAGAACGACTCACTGCGAATCCCTCCCAAAACCCACTCACTCAATACCTTAATACAACTTTCAATAAAGCCATTGATGGTGGCTAATTTTTTAATAGCAATTAGTCATTCCTTCAAAGGGAAAGTGACAATGGCTGATTTTTGCCACATTCAACTATCCATACTTGAAGGTACATCAAGCACACATTCAAGATTACCAGCCTTGCCAAAAATTTGGCAGAGGAGAATCAACTACCACAAACTCTTATCTGTTGCTAAAAAGATTACCGACAATGCTTTAAACAAGCCATTAGCATTTATAAAAAATAACCAAAACAGGATGTATAAAAATAAACAAACTCAACGAAAAACTAAAGAATCAAATAAGAAAATCAGCATAAATCAACCATTTTTCCATTCTTATCACACATTCGTATCGCCCATTCAAGTTCCAAGTGCAACTTTTTACCTCTAAAAAAGAGCAAGATATCGTAGCTATCATAAACTCTTTTTTAGGTCTAGTAAAAAGGAGTGCAAATGAACCAATACAAACATCTTACTCAAGAGCAAAGATACCCTATTTACCAATGTCTCAAGCAAGGAATGACACAGCCATTCATTGCTAATAATATTGGTGTCAATAATCCCGAGAACTTGCTCGTAACACGGACAAGCGAAGTTATCGTTACAAGCAAGCGCAAATGCTTGCTTGTCAAAGACAATCTGTGCCAAAGTATCAAAAATGGAATGGCAATATTCAACAGATTGTTAACAGCAAGCCTGCGCTTGCAATGGAGTCCAGAACAAATATCAGGACATTTAAAAATTCACAAAAATATTAACATTTCTCATGAACGCATTTACTAATACATCCTGCAAGATAAAAAAACAAATGGCAATTTATGGATACACCTACGGCACGCCCATAAAAAACGTAAAAAGCGTTATGGGAAGGCTGACAGACGTGGCGTGATTCCAAATAGAATAATGATTAATCAACAACCTTCGGTCGTTGATTAGAAAACACGAATTGGTGATTTCGAACTTGATACTATCATTGGTAAAGAGCACAAAGGTGCTATGGTAACCATTGTTGATAGAAAGAGCAAATTGCTATTAGCCAAACCAGTTAAGAAAAGAACTACTGCCTTAGTATCAGAAGCCATTATTCAACTATTAAAGCCCTATATCGACTATACCCACACACTAACACCTGACAACGGCAAAGAGTTTTCTTATCATCAGAAAATTGCAAAACAACTAGAGACAAATGTTTACTTCGCAAACCCTTATTCATCATGGGAACGAGGCTTAAATGAACACACCAATGGTTTGCTTGGGCAGAACTTGCCTAAGCAAATGGCGTTTGATAATTTATCAGAAAATCAAGTCAACAAGGCTGTCGTCTTGTTGAATAATCGACCAAGAAAAAGCCTGAATTAGCAAACACCGCAAGCGGTGTTTGAATCAGGTATTATTAACCAACGAAAATTGCACTTAGAATTTGAATTTAGGCGTTAATGTTTTGTCTATCTATTTAGAAACATCGGTCAATGTCACAATCAAGACTGCTTTTGCCAAAATAAATATTATATTTTTTATTTTTTAGCGCTGTGTTCGTTAATTCTCTCAACCATTAATTGCAAAGCACTATTACCACGCCAAGTATTGATGGATAATTTATAAGCAATGGTTGCTTGGTTGGTGTCAAGTGGTACTTGAAAAAACGCAATGGCATCGTGTATTTGGCTGTCGTCTTGTAGTTTTAGGCGTAATTTTAGGTGTTTTTCGCCAACTACTTTTTGGTCGATTATGTCAAACTCACCAAAAAAAACAGGCTCCTCAAATCCCTGACCCCAAGGGCCTGCCTCTTTTAACAGTTGGGCATTGTCGAGTGATAAATCTAAGGCGGATAATGTGCCATCGGTTAGCAGCTCAACTTTGGGCAAGTCGTTGTTTAAATGTGCTTTGATGGCATCGTTAAAAGCACGCTTAAATGGCTGAAAGTTGTCAGCCTGAATGCTAAGTCCAGCTGCCATGGCATGGCCACCAAATTTTAGAATAAGACCTGGGTGCTGGCGATCGACCAAATCTAATAAGTCTTTGATATGTACGCTGGGAATGGAGCGAATGGAGCCTTTTAAAAATTCGCCTGATTTGGCAAATACCGCAACTGGGCAGTGATAATCCTCCTTGAGTTTGCCGGCAACAATGCCGACAATGCCTTCGTGCCAAGATGGGTCAAACAGACTGAGTGAAAATTTAGCCTCGCTCACATCTTGCGCATCTACAATGGCTTGTGCCTCATCTTGAATGCGGGTTTGCTCTTCTTTGCGCTGTTGGTTGAAGGCTTCCAATTCTTGCGCGTAACGCCTGGCATCGTTTATATCATCCGTTAGCAAGCACTTAATACCACGCGAAATATCACTAAGACGACCCGCCGCATTAAGACGCGGACCCACAGCAAAGCCAAGATCGCTTGCTTGCAAGGTTTGTACGGGGCGATTAGCGACCTCTAATAGGGCTAGGATACCAGGTGAGCAAAGTTTTTGCTGAATGCGCTTAATGCCTTGGTCGATTAAAATTCGATTATTTTGATCAAGCTTCACCACATCGGCAACCGTACCCAGTGCGACCAAATCAAGCACCGTGCGTAAATCTGGCGGGGTGATACCCTGATTGGCAAAATATTGGCTTTTGTTAAGATGGCTTTTTAATGCTGAAAATAAATAAAAACACACGCCAACGCCTGCCAAATGTTTACTTGGAAAATCGCAGTCCTTGAGGTTTGGATTGATGATTGCATCCGCTTCTGGCAATGTGTCGCTCGGCAAATGGTGGTCGGTAATAATCACCTTAATGGCGGATTTTTTGGCTAATTTGGCGCCGTCAAAACTGGATATGCCGTTATCCACGGTGATGATTACATCTGGCTGTTTTTCTTTGATGGCCAGTGTGACGATTTCTGGACTTAGCCCGTAACCATGCTCAAAGCGATTGGGTACCAAAAAATCCACATACTTGGCACCCATCATTCTTAATGATTTTACTGCCACCACAGAGGCCGTTGCGCCATCACAATCAAAATCACCAATGATTAAAATTCTTTTCTGCTCAAGTAAGGCTTGTTCTAATAGACTTAATGCGGTGCTTAGTTGCTCAAATTTTGGTATTAGCAACTGGTTAAGCCCTAGGGTTAATTGTGCTTCAGAAACTTGGCGAGCGGCGTAAATCTTTTTTAAAAAAGTGGCAATATCGTCCGAATACGCATCAAATAATGCTTGGTCAAAGGCTCTAATTAACATCGGTTACTAGGCGTACATGGGCATCAAATGTTTTGTCTGAACTTTGCGAGCCACCATAAAAAAAAGGCACGTCAATGGCAATATTCTTGTTCAACTGGCTTGAACTCCAATAGGATTTAAGTTGTGTATTTGGGAAAAATTTTTGATTGATTAGCAAATCTTCATCACCGTATAGCAGCAACGTTTTTAATTCAGCCTCGGTAGGTAGGCGCCAGTTTGTCTGCTGACAGAGTTTAATGGCGTTAATGGCCTTGACATAAGCGCTTGTATTGCATTCTTTACCCCAATCGCATTGATGCGAATATTCGCCATTTCGGGTGCCTGTTTTTCCATCAAACCAAGTATAGACATTTTTTGCATTTTGCAAGCCTTTAGGGGTTAATTTCACTTCCCATATTAGTTTGGAGTTAGCATCTAATACGCATCGCTGCTCAACTGAAGCACTGTTTAAAATAGCGCCTTGGTTGGATAGTTTAACCAATTGTGCATTCGCCACAGTGGTGATTAATGCTGTGAATAAGAATAAAAATTTAGTGCTCATGAGTCATTAATTGGGTAATTCGCTTGGCACATTCAGGTGCCATATTAAGACCATTACGAAAATGGCCAGTATTCAAATAAACATTATCAAAATCAGCATGCCTGCCCAGTAATACCTGAGCAGATTTGCTGGCTGGTCTAAAACCCGCCCAATGGTGTTCAATATCAGCCTGAGCCAAACTGGCAAAACGCTTTACAGCAAAATCAAACAAAGATTGGCGAGTCTGCTCATCAACAGATCGGTCAAAACCAACATTTTGCATGCTGGAGCCGACCAATATACGCCCGTCTTTTCTTGGAATGATATAACGACCTTGGTCAAGTATAATGTGCTTGACCACGTTTGGGGAAGACTTAAGCACAATCATTTGACCTTTTATGGGAAATACCTCTTGGCTTAACGCCAGCCACTGGGAACTCCAAGCGCCCGAACACACCACCACAGAATCAGATAAATAATCTTTCTGCTGGGTTTTGACACCAAGTGATTGATGCTGATTAACCAATAATTGCTCGACTTTAGTTTGCTCAATAATGGTCACGCCTTTACCGATAATATCTGCCTTTAATGCTTTTAATAATCTCGGATTTCTGACTTGGGCAATATGCTTAAATAGCGCACCTTCTTGATGCGGCTGGTAGTTTAATTGATGTTGCGCCATCCAAGCCTTTGCCTTAGGCGTCTCAAACTCATCCAGCATCAACAAGCCTGAGATTAAATACTGAGGATCAAGCCCCGTGTCTTCAAATATTTGCGCACACAATTGCCCGTAAACCGCCTGAGATGCTTGGCTTAACTCGTTGGTGAGCGAATCGTACTTCCAAGGATACAGGGGAGAGATGATACCACCACCTGCCCAAGAGGATTCTTGCGCGCACTGTTGTTGGTCCAGCAAGGTCACGGTTGCCCCTGCCAAAACAAGCGAGCGAGCGCTCATCATACCAATCACACCACCGCCAACAATCAGACAATCACTCATTATTCGACCTTTTGGTTTGTTTGATATCAATCACAATTAACAAAATAACCCCTAATGCAATAGTTATATCGGCTATATTAAATATTGGCCAATGCAATTCTTGGTAATGCACATCAATAAAATCAACTACAAAACCTAATGCAAATCTATCAATCAAATTACCTATAGCCCCCGATAAAATCATACCCAACGCACCCAACTTGGCCCAATGAGTTGTGCTGGTCTTTGCCATCCATATAATGATAGCCAAACTGGCAATAGCAGAAATAGACACCAAAAAATATTGCTGCCAACCATCTTGATTAGCCAAAAAACTAAAAGCTGCACCATAATTATGCGCATGTGTAATACTCAAAAAGTTGGTTACTTCAAAGGTTTCGTATAACTACATATAGTCAAAAACCAATGACTTGGTGAATTGATCAGCAATCGTCAACAATGCTGCCAGAAAATACCACTTTAAATGTTTCATAGTTTATTTGGGTTGTATTTAATAATAGTTACGATAGGGATAACAAAGCCAGCAATAATCACCACCCAAAGCAAACTACCCAGTTCGGTGTAATTTTGCGCCGTGGTTACAGCCCCATTAGTCACCACTTCACGGCTAACGACAAACACTTGGTTCAAATATTTGGTCAATAAACCTCCCGCACTTAGGGCAATATTCATCAAACTTGCCATCAAAGCAAACCAAGTAGCTTTTTTGCCTTCGGGCGCATAAATAGCCACCAAAGTCAGCATTAATACTTGAGCAATATAATCAAATGGTGAGGCCATCGCCGTATCAACCAAAGCCACTATGCGTGCATCAAGGCCAAACATGGTGTGAATATCATAGTACATTGCCAAAATTGGTAGGGATAATAAAGTACTGATAATAGTGAGGAAAATGAGCGTTTCGGCAATATCGCGCTTAATAATAAATTTAGCCGAAAACCACATACCCAATAAAGCAATACCGCCACCAACGGCTGACAACTTAGCAAAAAAAGACTCGTCAAAACCCAATACATCAATTTGCCACCAATTCAAGCCCGCCCCTACAGATGGCATTGCTCGATAAACAAAGATAATAATCATGGCCATTTTGATATGGCGAATGATGTCAGCATCCAAATCGTTAATCAAGTCTGACAACAAATAAAGTACCACCAGCAAGGAAATCACAAACACAATCTCTTGTGAATAAGGCACATCGTTATAGCCCATAAACACCACAAATACTGCAAACAACAAACCGCCAAACAATACTTGTTTATTAATTGGCGACACAGGCACCGGGTTAAGCTTCACCAGTGTAACGCCCAATATTGACAACAACGGCACAAACAAAGCTATTTTAAAAACCATCTCTCGATTATCACTAAAAACATCCGCCAACTCACCCCCAATCCAGCCAGTTATAAAAATAGCAAATCCCAAGGATAATCTGGCTAACACTTGAATACTTGCTAACTCTTGATGAATTTCTTTTTGAGATTGAGTTTTGTCTATGACTTCTGTACTCATAGTATCAGCTACCACATCCTGCATCACAAAGCCTACCACAGCAATAACACTAGCCAATACATACACGAACTTTTTAGAAAAATCCTCAACAATAGCATACTCACCAACCACAGCAATCATCATCAGCGAGCTAATCGTTATCAATAACGCGCCAATATAAACATAGGATTTTCGATTTGAGCCAAAAATATTAACACTATCAACCAATGCGCCAAAAATCATCTTCACCGTCCAAGGAACACTCAACCACACCGCCAATTCAGCCAAATTAGCCGCTGACATATCAAGCGAGTCTTTAACCCAAAAATTCTCAGCAATGGCAGTAAACACCCCACTTCCGTATGAAAAATAAATCAGTAGTAGTGGGATATAGCGTATTCGAAATGCGCGAATTGGGGTTAATAAAATAGCTAACATTTAACCAAGAATAATTACAATAACAGTTGGTTATTATAAGTGCTGTGTAGGATATAATTTGTTTTAATTTAATTAATGATATTTAGGAGATTTTATGGGTTTTATGATAGGAAAAAAAGCATTGATTGTTGGCGTTGCCTCAAACCGTTCTATTGCTTGGGGTATTGCTGAAGCAATGGCAAAACAAGGGTGTGAAATTGCACTAACCTATCAAACTGAAAAACTGAAAAAACGCGTGGATAAGTGCGCAGCAGTTTGTAATTCTAGCATTGTGATTGCATGCGACGTGGCAACCGATGAAGGTATTGAACAAACCTTTACCGAGCTTAAAAAACATTGGGACAATTTTGACATTATCGTACATTCAGTTGCCTTTGCACCTCGTGAGGCATTGGATGGCAATTATATTGACGCCACCACACGGCAAAATTTTGCAACTGCCCATGATATTAGCTCCTACAGTTTTACCGCACTTGCCAAAGCCGCAGGCACTATGCTTAACGACAATGGCGCCTTATTAACCGTTAGTTACTTAGGCGCCATTCGCGCCATCCCAAATTACAATATTATGGGCGTTGCCAAGGCATCGCTTGAGGCCAATGTTCGCTATATGGCAGCGGCACTAGGCCCTGATCGTGGTATTCGTGTGAACGCCGTATCAGCCGGCCCGATTAAAACACTGGCTGCCTCTGGCATTAAAGATTTTAACAAATTGCTAGACTATGCTGCTGATTCATCTGCACTCAAACGCACAGTAACCACCGAAGAAGTTGGCAATGCGGCTGCTTTTTTATGTTCGGATTTGGCCTCTGGTATTACGGGTGAAATTACTTATATTGATTCAGGTTATAGTTTTTATGATAAAGGTCCTGAATGATAATTAAACTGCCTTAAACAAAAAAAGCCTTGATTTCTCAAGGCTTTTTTTATAACCAATAATCATATAAATAATCATCCCTATTTATGCAAAGGTCTCAATCTAAATAAATCAACTCATCATAGCGACTATAAAACCAGCCCACAATATTACAAACTTATTCAGCTGACATAACTCCTATTTTTAGAGATTATAATCTTTCATTGTATATTGTTATCTCTGCTTTCGAACGTAGTGTTTGTATGATATTAACAAACATTTCATCTGTTTCAAAGATAATTAAAGAGTCTTCTAGTGCTTGTAGTTCTGGTGCTTTTTCTTCTGATTCTTTAACCGCTGACAAATCTATTACCACTGTCGTAGTATCATCCAAACTTTGCGCACTAAGCACAGAGCCGCCGTCAGTAGGCTTAGGCAACTCAAATACCTTGCCAATAACAGCCAAATCTGCCTTATCTGAATTACGCTTAACCCAGCCAATATTCTTCCATGCTAGTGAATTTTTGTCCATTAGTTTGGTAATCGCTTTGGTTTCGCCAGCCTTGGCATGCTCAACAATTTGTGCGGCAATATTTTCAATAAAGGTTTTTGACAAAAGACCCGCCAGATAAGTGGTAATCTCGCCCTTAACTTCCTCAAAATTCTTTTGACGCTGCGCTAATTTTTCTTTCACACGTAAGACAACATAACGACTTTTACCCAAATCTAAGACTTCTGAATTTTCATCAGCATTAAGGGTAAATGCTACTTTAAGCATTTGAGGGTCAATTTTAGTATCTTGTCGATTAAACAACTCTGTACTTTGCAATTTCAAATCCATCTGCTCTGCCAACTCTTTTAAAGTGGACTCATAGGCCAAATTAGCCATTTGTTCTGTTAGATTGTACAAATCTTTTTGCGCTTGAGACTGGGTATAAATTTCAAGCAACTCTTCCTTTGCCTTGTCAAATGATTTAGTTTCGGCTGGCTTTATTTTATTTAATTTGATGATATGAAAACCAAATTCAGACTTAACCAACTCACTTAATTCGCCTTCTTTCATGGCAAAAGCGCGCTCTTCAAAGGCACTTGTCATCACCCCGCGGGTAAAGAAGCCCAAATCACCTGCTTCCTCTTTTGAGCCTGAATCTTGAGAATATTGTGTTGCTAATTTGGCAAAATCACCACCCTCTTTTAATAAGGCTAGCACCTTATTGGCCGTTTCTTCATCCTCAAGCAAAATATGCTGAGCCTGACGCTCTTCATCCGTGGTAAATCGAGCCTTCTCCTCTTCATAAAAAGCCAGCAACTCCTCATCGCTAACGCTAATTTTTTTAGCAATTTCAGCCAATGAAAGTTCGACAAAATCGATTTTTACTTGCTCTGACTCAAAGAAAGATTCTTTTTTGTCCTCGTAATAATTTTTAATACTTTGCTCAGCAACCTTGGTTTTGTCTATGTAATCTTTAGCGTTTAATTGAATAAAAGAAAAATTACGCTGTTGGGCGTTTAATCGCTGCAATCTAGTAAGCTGTGCTGGCAATACAAAAGCAGAATCAAGTAGGTTGTATTTGATTTGATTTTGTGTCAGCTCCTGCGCTTGGGCTAATTCGTATTTAGCAGGCGTATAGCCATTTGTCCTTAGCACTTGCTTATATCTTTCAATAGAAAATTTTCCCTCTTCGGCAAATGCGTTATTCGCTTGAATGGTGGCATTCAGTTCAGCAGTAGTGGTTACGTGGGACATTTTTTCAGCCAATTGGTCTAACAAACGCTTATTAACCATTTGATTAATAACACCGCGTTTTAATTCTGTATCAAACCCAGTATCGTATTTTTCATTAAGCGTTCGTTGCAGGCGTCTTTTTTGTGGCTCAAACTCTGCTAAAAACTCGGTTTTGCTGATTTCCTCATCGTTAATACTGGCGACAACAACATTGGAAGCACCTGTAAAGTATTGGCTGATGCCAAATAAAGCAAAAGGGATGGTAATTAAACCAACAATTAAATAGGCAATCCAGCCCTTAAATTTGTTTCTAATTGTACTAAGCATAAGATAGGTAAATTGGTTTGATATTTAACTAACAATATCAAAAAAAAATTAAATAATAAAAAAACAAGATTATAAACAAAATATTTAATAAAAGGGTGTTTTTTAGATATATTTAACGATTAATAAATTCGGGTGCCAAAACTTAAAAAGTAATGGCGGAGCGGACGGGATTTGAACCCGCGACGTCCTGCGTGACAGGCAGGCACTCTAACCAGCTGAGCTACCGCTCCGAAATGTTTCCTTGGTGGGCGATACAAGACTTGAACTTGTGACATTCGCCTTGTAAGGGCGACGCTCTACCAACTGAGCTAATCGCCCAAGAAAACAATATGCCTAATACTGACGTGCTAAGCAAGAGGCATATTATACTGAAAAAATACTAAGAGTTGACAGATTCTTTAAGTAATTTTCCGGCTTTAAATGCAGGCACTTTAGAGGCTTTAATTTGAATTGAAGCACCTGTTTGTGGGTTACGACCAGTGCGGGCTGCACGATCTCTCACTAAAAAACTACCAAAACCTGTAATTGCAACACTATCGCCTGATGATAATGCTGAAGTGATAGCACCTGTGGTGGCGTCTAATGCACGAGCTGCATCTGCTTTTGTTAATCCTGATGTTTCTGCAATTGCCGCTACTAAATCTGATTTGTTCATGACTTTATTTCTCCTGTTTCGTGAATTGTATTTCAATATTGAAATTTATTAAGCATTAAAATAATGCTTGAGAGGATTATCCATTAAACACCCCCACTGTCAACGTATTTTTGCAAAAAATATAATAATTTTATTGCTTAAGTGTTTGTCGATAATTTAAGCTGTTGAATTAACGGCAAAATTTTTGTTTTCCAAATCTCTGGCGTGAGTTCTCCAATGCGTTTAAAACGGATTATTCCTTGACTATCTACAATAAAAGTCTCAGGTGTGGCATAAACACCCAACTCTAAGCCAAGCTTGCCCGCTTGATCAAAAATAATTTTATCGTACGGATTACCCAATCTTTTTAAGAAAAACTCACCCTCTTTACGAGTATCCTTATAATTAATCCCCAGCATTTGCACCGAATTTGTATTGCTAATATTAACCAAGGTATGATGCTCTGCACGACAAGTAACGCACCAAGAAGCCCAAACATTGACCAAGGTTATTTTGCCTTTTAATACTGAATGGGTGCTGTATTTTTCTTGGGTCTTAAAATCTTCCACCTCTAAATTTGGAAATATTTTGCCAATTAGCGGTGAAGGCAGTTCTCTGGTGTCTCGACCCAATCCATCAAACAAAAACCAAGCTAGAACAATAAAGGCAACTAAGGGGAAAAATTTACCCATTACTGTTCAGCACTCTTTTTAAGAGATTCGGCCACTTCTGGTGGCATATAATTTTCATCATGCTTGGCCAGTACCTCGGTGGCAATAAATGTGCCATCCACCAATGAACCAGTGGTAATAATGCCCTGACCTTCTCTAAATAAATCTGGCAGAATACCTTCGTATTTAATCGTGAAACTATTGGCATTATCTGTTACCTTAAAGGTTACCTTGATGCCATCACGCTTAACGCTATTGATTGATACCAACCCCCCTAAACGAAAGCTCTTGCCCTTAGGTGCCTTGCCAGCAACCACATCTGTGGGGGAAAAATAATATAAAAGAGTTTTACTAAATGCTTTTGCCCCAAAATAGCCCGCCAAACTCACCCCGGCAACCAACAGGGCCACCAACATCATTCTGCTTTGTCTTTTTGTCATGTTATTTAATCCCTTGAATATTTAATACGCAATTGTTTAATTGTGTTTTTATGAATGGATCTGGCTCTAATAAACAAGGTGGCAACTACTGCTAGCGTCATTAAATATGAAAACCAAATATAAAACGCATATTTACCATAAGGCAAAAATGAAAAGTATTCTGCCAATGTCATTAGCCTTTCTCCATAATAAGGCTCTTAACCCAGCCACTATTTTGCTCTTGAATTAACACCTCATCCCTAGCACGCATCAGCATCAACGACCCATATAATAACTTGAACGCAACGCCCATTAACAATAATGGCAACAACATATCCGAATGAATGGCTGGCTGTGCGATTTTTGCAATAGAACTGATAGAAGCGCCTTGATGCAGTGTATTCCACCAAACCACTGAATAATGAATAATGGGCAAATTAACCAAACCAACAATAGCCAAAATCGAGCTTGCCTTGGCAGCTGTTTTTGGATTATCAAAGGCATTATTAAGCGACATATACGCCAAATATAAAAACAATAAAATCAGCTCACTGGTTAATCGTGCATCCCAAACCCACCACGTTCCCCACATTGGCTTACCCCATACCGCGCCTGTTACCAGCGCCAAAAATGTAAACGAGGCACCGATTGGCGCAGACACCTTAGCAACCACATTGGCCAATTTAATCTGCCAAATTAGCCCAATGGCACCCGAAAAAGCCAGCACCATATAAATAAACATACTCATCCATGCCGCCGGCACATGCACATACATAATACGATAACTTTCGCCCTGTTGATAATCAGCAGGCGCAATCACCAAGCCCCAATACAAGCCAACCAAGGTGATGATAATAAACGGATACAGTAACCAAGGAATAATTTTGGCACTAATCGAATAGAAATTTTTAGGTGAGGCAAATGCCTGAATCCATTTCCACATAATATTTTTTTTAATAAATTTTGCTAGTCATTTTATCATTTTAAGGATTTTTTAGCAACATTGTTGCGTAAATAAGTTGGCAACGGCAAATCATCATCCAGCGGCTGATTGTGGCTGATATGCCTCAAAGCCATATCAATTAGATTCTGCGCCTTAGGATAAAAATCAGACTGATAATTATCAATCCCCGTCGCTTGGCTCAACGCTTGCTGATATGCCCCCCAGCCAGTACCAACACCGACATATTCAGCCCCAAGTTGAGGCGCAAATTCAGGCTTAAGAATGGTCTCATCAACCAATTGATTATTGTCATAAACCCCCCAATACACTTCATTCATACGAGCATCTAGGCAAATCGCAATTTTATCGGTATTAAATTTTTGGCTGGCACCATACCCCACCACTGCCAGTGTTGAAAATCCTAACGTTGGAATGTCAAACGCCAACGACATCCCCTGCACCACGCTAACACACATACGCACCCCTGTAAAAGCCCCCGGCCCTTTGGTATATACAATTAAATCCAAGGCCTCAACACTCAAACCTGCCTCATCCAACACCTCGTCACACAAAGGCAAAATCAAACTTGAGCTTTTAGTCACATCCTTAACAAAGCGTGATATTTTGCGCGACTGGGCATACAAACTGACCGAGCAAACTTCGGTACAGGTATCAATGGCAAGTATATTTTTCATCGTCTCATTTTACAATCTTTTTATACTTATGATACATATTCAATACCAATTTTCTACGCTCAGCCAAGCGCTTAGGATATTTAATTGGATGATAATAATTCGGCCCTTTAACCATTGCCACCAAACTTGCTGCCTCGTCCAAAGTTAGCTTATCAGCGTCATGATTAAAATAAAACCGCGCCGCCTGCTGAAAGCCCCGAATAGCCAAATTATTCCGTTGACCCAAATAAACACGATTCAAATAATAATTAAGAATAAATTTTTTATCAAACGACCGCTCCAACAACACAGCCATCAACACTTCTTTAATCTTGCGACTCATTCGCCGCTCACGCGTTAGCAATTCATTTTTAATCAATTGCTGAGTAATGGTACTCGCCCCTCTCAAAGGCTTATCGTCAAAAACATAATCCCGAAGCATTCGCAAAATCTCTTTCACATCCATCCCAATATGCTCAAAAAATGATTGATCCTCCATCAACAACAACATATTAATCACCACCTTAGATTGCTGCTCATAACGCAAAAAATCCCTATTTTCTGCTATTGAAAATTTATCCTTAACCACATTATCCAAATAATTAACATACACTGCAAAAATCACAGCAACCAATAATGCCATTAAATAGACAAACCATTTTAAATAAACCTTATTCATTGTTTGTTGTTTTGAACTGAATAATCAAAATTAGTGTGTAATTTATCCATCAATTTTCTTTCTCGGTCTTTCCACCTTTCTGCTGCTAACGCTTGCATTAGTAAAACGTTCAATTTGTTAAATAAAATCATCACTACCCAATGCCAAGCCTTTGCGTGATGTTTGTCTAATATTGTCCAACAGTCTTTTTTTATCTCACTACCAAATAATTCAACATTAGCCCCTTGTCTTATCTTTTTTTATCTCGCCAAGTGACAAATGTTCACTCTATGGCGTGATTAAATTATTCTTTATAGCACTCAAGCATAAATTACTGTGCCGCATTAAATCAAAAAATCTATAAGCCACTTAAGATAAGTTTTTATATCCACTACATTGGAAAAGCAGACTTATTTGTTATTGCCTCTTTAGATAATGTGTTGTGAAATACTTGCAGTTTTAATCTTTCCATTAAGGTCTGGTTAATAAAATAAGAAAAATAAGGAGTGTTACTTATTTTTCTTTGTCATAACTAGTATTTTAAGCAATTGAAAAATGCTTAACTAGTTAAGATCCTTAATCATTTAATCAAAATTCGTCAAAAATTTTGCAAACAAGGGGGTCGCCTCTTTATTTTACCCATTCAATTATAAACATAACGCCCACATCACTGACTATTTTTTGCGCTCAAGTAGATGCAACTATCATCCTTATTTTGATATTTCTACAATCAATTTTATGCGATTTCTTTTACACTTCGCTTGTTTTGAAATTGAGCGATGACATTTTGCTTTATTTTAGTGGACGAATTTCTTGAATTATATTTGATTTGAACGATTCTTTTTGCTTGCATATTAAAGTAATTTTCCACATTTCGATTATGTGGTTTTCTGCCCCAATCTTCTCCAATAACAAAAATATCTGCCTTGACCGCTTTGCAAACAGCAAGATAATCTAGCTCATGATATGGCAGTACGATATCAACACAGCAAAGGGCTTTCAGCATTTCAATACGTTGCTCAAGTGGTATGACAGGAATATTAGGTTTATACAATCTGACCACCTCATCAGAAGCAACACCTACGGCAACCTTACTGCCTAATTTGGCACAATATTCCAACAAGGCAAGATGCCCGACATGCAATAAATCAAAAGTTCCTACCGTACATACTACCATGATGCTATTAAGCTCCTAAATTAAAGGGGTTTGTTAAAAATTTTCATTTTCTATAGGAGTTTCCAGCCATAGATACCCGTTATTCCAAGTGTATAGATGGCGAGAATATAGATACTGATTGGACTGCTAGAGAGTTTTGGTGTTTTAATTTGCGATACATTCAAAGCTGCAAGCACTAAACCACTAATATAAAGAATAACAGAAAAAACCCCCTGACTGAACATGCCTTCAAATAAGAATACAAAAACAAATATAATATTGTTGTTATCAAGAGCCAGTCCTGTGTATTTCTTCCCGCCAGCAAGACCGAAAACACCAAAATAACTCAATCTTATTACGCTGGCAGCAAGCATTATAAAAACCCCGAATAAAAACACAGGCTCAAATTTGCCATAGCTTAACAAAAGAATTGCCGGAGCAACCCCATAATTAACCACATCAATTAATGAATCAAGCAAGCCACCAAACGCTCTATCATTGCCCGTTCGTCCTTTTATTCTTCTGGCAATAAGACCATCTGCCCAATCAAATACAACTGCCCAAATCATACCAATCATTGCGGCGTGATACATACCCAATAGACTAAAATAAATAGCAAATATTGTGCAGGCCAACCCTGAAAGGGAACACAAATTAGGAATATCTTTCACATAAGAAAGTATGGTAGGCTGTAATGCTTGAGGCTCTATCTTGTTTACAATCATTTCACCTCTTAAACTCTTGATTATACCCCTATTGAATAAGAAATAACACTTCATTTTACCAAAGCAAGCAATTCAACTCGAACAAACCAACACAAACTACATCACGCCCTAGATTGATTATTGTCTTATAAATATACAAATCGGAACATTTTACTGTCTTAGTGTGTTTGTTTAAATTTAGCGTAGTTTTCACAAGCCAATGAAGAGTTTAAATCACAGCCGTGCTCAAAATATCTAAGCGCCTCACTATCACTGCGCTTGACCCCTTTGCCTTTATAATGCATAGTCCCAAGGTTGCTACAACCCGTGCCCTCGCCCAAGTTGCAGGCTTTGTGATAATACGCCACTGCTTGAACATCATCTTGCTGAATGCCCTCGCCTTTTTCATACATAAATCCAAGAATACTACAGCCCAGACTGTCGCTCAACTCACAGGCTTTTTGATAATATTTCACCGCCTTGGTATCATCTCGCTGAACGCCTATACCCTCGTCATACATAAATCCGAGTTTATTACACCCTAGTCCTTTGTTCAACTCACAGGCCTTTTGAAAATACTTTGCTGCTTGCATAATATCTTGCTGAATGCCTTTTTTCTTGCCTTTTTCATACATAAGCCCAAGAATGCCACAACTGGCACCTTCGCCCAACTCGCAAGATTTTTGATAATACTCTACTGCCTTAAGCACATTTTTCTGAACACCCTTGCCAGTATCATACATAAACCCAAGATTACTACAACCTGGCCCATTACTCAACTCACAGGCTTTTTGATAATATTCCACTGCCTTAACATCATCTTGCTGAACGTCCTCGCCTTTTCTATACATCAGCCCAAGATTAAAGCAATCAGCACCATCATCACAGGCAATTTTATTATTTGCAACATTATCCGCCAGCACCAAGCCATTCAGCCCAAAACCAACAATCAATAGTAACATTATCTTTTTCATGTTATTCATCCCTAAAATATCAAAAACTTTCATCTCGCTAATCATCCAGTAGCAGCAAGCCTTAACGCTCATTCAATGTTGTCTCAAACCGATAATTAATGGTCTATTTTACCTTGTCAAGCTTGCAAACAACAACGGCAACCACTCAATTTTTCAATATTTTCAATGGGGTTTGGGTTGTTTGTTTTTTCTGAATAAAAAAAATAAATAACACTTCGCTACAATCACAAAGTGCCATTCAATTATTACTATTTTTTCGCTTAAAACTGGTTACACGTCATTTAATTAGCACACCTAGCCCACCAAATAGACACACTGCCAAGCGACAATAAACAAACCTCTGCTGCTTTACCCATGCCTGGAATATCAATACCGCAAGCCCTTACATAAGATTTGACCAGGGTATCAGAATGGTACATTATTTTACAAGCCCCGCTATGCGCGCTAGGATTTTTTTCCCAGTGTGATGCCACGCATTTGGAATCGCTTGCACAAATGGCTTGGCAATTTTCAGATTCGAGTGTAGGAATTATTGTTGTATTGGCAATAAACCCTCCAGATAAAGCCCAATGTGCGGTAGTGCCATCGGTTTTAACTGATAAATTACTACATGTGGTAAAGTCTGTCGAATCAAAACTATCTACATCCATCAGAGTCAATGTACCTGAGGGTGTAACATGTGAAGCCGACGGGCAACCAGCGGGATATTTGCCCAATTCTGCGAATGCGGTACACAAATGTTGGAAATTGAAAGCCACTTCTGGATGCTGTTTTACAATATTTGGAATGCAATCAAGCGTCGTCCAGCCACCATCTCTATTAATATCTTCGTTCAAATCATTCACCCCGTCTTGATTGATATCCCAGCAACTAAAACCCCTATCACCTGCATCGCCCACATCGCCTTTATCGCCTTTATCGCCCACATCACCTTTAGGTCCAACTGCACCAGTATTACCCTTGGGCCCAGCCGAACCATTGTCGCCATCCAATGGGCAGCCAGATAACATTAAAGAAAGTAGTAACAGTGTCAACATTTTAATCATTGCAAATCTCCTAATATTTAATTTTGCATATTAACACATAATTATTTATTAATGTCATCACTATACTCGCAATAAAAATTATTTTTTTTATGCTGATTTTTTTTGTTTAATTTACCGAATTGGCAGTAAAAGATTTACAGGGTTGCTTGAGACAAGGGATTGGCAATAGACCATATTATGCTTAATAACCCTCTAGCCCTACTCATTGCCACATAATACAGCACCTTGTGTGATTGTCTATTACTACTCAATTGATACATATCAACCAAGATAATCACCTCATTTTCCAAGCCCTTAAAATGCTTAATTTCAGCAAAACTGATGCCAGTTGGCGGGAAAGATTGTATGCTGTATTCATCTAATTGTATGATTTGTTGTTTACGTATTTCAGGCAAACGATTAACACTGGATTGTTCATAATTCAAAGGCGATAATATGGTTATTGACGAAGTTGAAACGCCATTTTTTAACAACTCATCAAGCATATTATCAAGTATCACACCAGATTTTTTATAATCAAATTTTTCAATCACATTTGCCCCATTGTCTATATTTTTACTACCCATCTGCACCCCAAGCAAGCCCTCAACCATGTGCAAAATTGGATTGGTATTTCTACAATTTTTGCTCAACGGCACTTTAGCAGGCGCATAACTTTCTAATAATTCCAACGCCCGCCTATCCAAAGACTCAAACAATCCCGACTGATTATTAACATCATGAAAAATATACCATTCTCCTTGCGCCAATCCACCCACCAGCAATTCATCTAATAACGCCATATCCTCCCGATTAAACAAATCCTGCCCTTCGTCAACAATCAACGCATCACATTGCTCAATACCCGCTCGTTTAAGTGCCACCTTAGCCCCCTTAATCGTGGCAATAATCACAAATTCATTCATGAGTTTTGATTGTAAATAATGCTTTAACCAATGAGACTTACAAACAATCATTACACTTTTATCCGCCCTAGCAATTCGATTAGACAACTCCAAAGCCAAAAAAGTTTTGCCCGTACCCGCACCGCCAGAACACAACACCCGCCTATTAGATGCCACAATATCTAAATAACTATATTGTTCGTCGGTTAGTGTGATGACCATTTGTTCAGCACTTGCCAATTTGCAATACAACGATTCCCATATTTCAAAATTAGGACGTAGATATTGTGCAATGTTGTTAATCTCTGTTACTGACAAATCATTAGAATTATTAGGCTTATGGTGCCAATGTTTAAAAAATTGAACCAAAAAAGACTCAAAATTTTTAAATTTATTACGATCACAAATAATGGGCATTTCCCATTCAGCACTTTGCTGGCGCCAGTTTACATCTGGATATATCACCCCATAACCAATAGGAATAAACAAATGAGCAAACCGATCAAGCCCTTTAATCTCTTGATGAATAGCGTGCAAGGCAGTTTGCGCTTGTTTAAAAGGATTTTGAATACGATGTTGCTCGTCGTTTCTATCAATAGCAGACCAAACCCCTTCATGGCAACTAATACCGCCACCCTTCACCTCAAGCACAAACAAACCATACCGGCAAATAATCACAAAATCCGCCTCGCCAAACCTTTTATCCTTGTGTTTGGTTAAATTTAGCGAATGAAATGCCACATAATCATCACTACCAACAAACGCTTCTTTGAGTTTGTCAAAAACTCGGTATTCAGCACGACTATTAGTTTCATAAGGTCGGTGCGGGATGATTTTCATTATTTGAGACCTTTGCATAAATAGGGGTGATTAGCAAAATTCAATTTTTGTTCAATTGGTGATTTTCTTAAACCCAACCCTAGCAGGGCTAAGGTAGGGTTTAAAAAATTGCCAAGTGAATGAAAAGTGGGTTTTTGATGATTATTCATATTTATGCAAAGGTCTCTA
>JAJRPY010000077.1 GCA_024280535.1 Gammaproteobacteria bacterium
AAAGAAAAAAAGCGTGCCATCTATTTTCCAAATACCGCGTTATTAACCCGCCTAACCAGTGCCAAACAATTATTACTTAATATTCTTAAAGTCAGCGCGCTAAGTTTGATTGTAGTCGGGCTTGCCAGTCCAATCAAAACCCAGCAGATAATTCTAGACCAGTCCAAAGGCCATGAAATATCCCTGATTTTAGATGCCTCTGGTTCAATGGCGCATCAAAATAAATTCAGCATTGTTAAATCTATTATGATTGATTTTATTGCACAACGCAAAACCGACAAATTGGCACTGAGTATTTTTGCAGATTGTGCTTATACGGTTGTACCACTCACTTATGACCAAAAAAGCGTGATTAAAATGCTTGGTAATATTGAAATTGGCGTGGCCGGTAGGAGTAAAACCGCACTCTATGAAGCCTTATTTTTAAGTGCAAAATTATTTAATAAATCCAAATCTAAAGAGCGCATTGCCATTTTGCTCACCGATGGCAGGGATAGTGCCAATAGTGTGCCATTGGAAGTTGCATTAAAACGCGTTAAGAAAAATAAAATCAAAGTCTATACTGTAGCAGTGGGTAATGAGCGAGATTATAATGCCAATATTCTTAAACATATTGCCAGCAGTACGGGGGCTAAATTCTTTACAGCCAATAGTAAGGCAAGCATTCAGCGAATTTATCAACAAATTAATCAGCTAGAAAAAAGCAAAATCGACATTCGTAATTATGAGAAAAAAACCTATTATTTTCACTACCCACTCGGCTTAGCGCTGGTGCTTTTATTGATTTATTTTTGGCGAAAAAATATATGGACTTTGAACAAATAGAGCTGCTATATCTGATTATACCGCTGGCGTTGCTATGGTTTTTTATCCATAGTCAAACCAGCCATATTGAAGATTTGTTTTCAGCAGAAGTGCTGGCTAAAATCAGCCTGAACAATCACAAAACATCAACAAAAACACGGCTTAAATTACTATTATTAAGCATGATGTTAGTGCTGGTTGCACTTAGCAGACCGACGCTTGAAAATGGCAAAATAAAAACCAGCAGGCAGCTGAGCGATGTCGTCGTTGCTATTGATATGTCCAAGTCTATGCTGGCTAATGACATTTTCCCCAATCGATTTGAGTTTGCCAAAAACAAACTGTCTCATAGCTTTGATCAGATAAAAGAGGTTCGTATTGCTCTGTTAGGTTTTGCCGATCAGGCGTTTTTAATATCCCGCTTACAGATGATTTTTCCAGTCTTAAATTTTTGATTAAAAATCTACAGTTAGATAGCGTTGGACAAACAGGCACCAACATACTGAGTATTTTGAATGCTGCCAATGATTTATTTGACCAAACCCCAAAAAAGCAATTATTATTATTAACTGATGGTGGCGATAGCACGGATTTTAGCGAAGAAATTGATTTTGCCAATAAGCACAATATTCAAGTGTTTATTTTTGATGTTGCCACTGAGAAGGGCAGTAGCATCCCCACAAAATCCGGCATTTTGAGCGATGAGAATGGCAATTTGGTGATTGTTAAAAATAATCCGAATATCAAAAAACTAAGCGAGCGCACTCAAGGTGGATATTTGAAATATTCACTGGGTGGCGACGAATTATCCAAATTTATCAATCAATTTAAACAACTCTCAAGCAGCAAAGACACCAGTTTCATACAAAAGAAACAACTGTTTTATTACCCGTTGTCGCTTGCTTTGTTGTTGCTATTTTTTGTTTTTTTCTCATTGCCAAGAAAGCCATGAAATTTTTATTAATACTACTGTTTTCTTTTAACGCAGAAGCGGGTTTATTTGATTTTTTGAATATTTATCAAGCTAATAGCGCCTATGAAAATCAGCAGTTTAAACTCGCTGGCGAAAAATTCAACAACATTGATAATGATGCAGCGCGTTTAAATCAAGCCAACAGTCTATACAAACAAGGTCTATACGAAGAATCTTTAGAAAAATATCAAAGTGTTAAGCAGGACAATCTGAGTTTTGACCGCCTATACAATTCTGGCAACGCTTATGCTAAATTAGGGAAAATCGACCAAGCTATTGATAACTACAAGACCGCTTTAAAGTTAAAAGCTGATCAAGATGCCAAGTTTAATTTGGGCGTGCTCAAACTACGGAAGAAAAAACAGAAGCAAAAAAACAATAAAGGCGGCAAAAAATCTAAAGACGATAAAAAGAAAGACGGCAAAAAACAGGACAAACAAAAGAAAAACGATAAAAACAAAGATGATAAAAAGAAAAGCAAGCAAAAAAACAATAACGACAAGAAAGACGGCGACAAAAAAGCCAGCAGCAAACAACAGCAAAGAGACAAACTTGATAAAATCAAGCAGCAGCGATGGGAAAAATCGCTGAACAAAAAGCTCCGAACCCTAATCATTCCTCTCAATAACCAGCAAAATAACAATGAACAAAAAAATCCTTGGTAGTTTACTTTTAATTCTTAACACATCTGTTTTTGCACTGAGCACGGCCAGTGTTAATCAATCGTGGTTTTATTTGGGCGATCAAATAACCCTGACCATTAGCTCGGATGGCAATAATGTCATTTTTCCGGTGATTGATGCGGTGGTTGGAAACCCTGTGTTATATACTGGCAATTCTCAAAAATCAGTTATTATTAATAACCAGCGTTCCAGAACCATTAGTCAGTCTTATACTTTTTCACCACAAACCGATTTAACCATTCCAGCCTATACACTCACCGTTGATGGCGTAAAGCAAAGCACTGTGCCAATTAACATCAGTCTAAAAACACCTACTCAAAGTAAAGAGGGCGATGATTACATTTTGCAAGCGACAATTGACAAAGATGCCATTTTTATTGGCGATGAAGTAATGCTAACCATTGCCGTTAAAGAAAAGAAAACAGCAGCCAGTGGCAAGCAGATCAGCATAGGGATGCCTAAGGTGAACGGCTTATCTTTTGTTAAAGTTAGCAACCCATCTCAAACTTCGGACAAGGATTATAATATTCACATACTTCGTTATAAGATTATTGCTGAGGATTTTGGTCGTTTCAATATCCCGCCTGTGATAGCAGAGGTTGGTCGTCGAAATACTGGGCTATTTGGTAGCTTTTCAATCAATCCTCAGACTTCAAAAGCCATCAAAGTACGCTCAAACTCACTTACCTTAAAGGTTAAACCTTTGCCAGATGATTTAAGGATTTTTGGTGATTTTAAGATTGAGACCAGCATTGACACAACCACACCAGAATCTGGCAAGGCGGTTAATCTGGTGGTGACCATACGCGGTAGTGGCAACT
>JAJRPY010000078.1 GCA_024280535.1 Gammaproteobacteria bacterium
ACATTTGGCGGCAATCCTTTGGCTTGTCGCACTGCTTTAAGCGTATTAGACGTGATTAAACAAGATAATATTCTAGCCAATGTTAATCAAATGAGCGCCTACCTTGCTACTCGTTTTGCCCAAGAATTAAAAGACATTGACACAGTTAAAGAAATTCGAATCAAAGGATTGATGATAGCCATTGAGCTAAATCAAGATTGCCAGCAATTATTACAACTAGCGCTGGACAACAAATTGTTAATCAATATTACTGGTCAATCCATCCGACTATTGCCGGCGCTTATTTTAAATACAGATCAGGCTGATACAATAGTTAATACGCTTTGCACCTTGATCAAAGCCCTATAAACCAAGGAAAATTACAATGCAACACTTTATTAATTTAGATGACGTATCAAGTCAAGCACTTAATCATATTATTGATCAAGCCATCGTTCTAAAAAAACAACACCAAGCGGGTGAAATTAACGAAACACTCAAAAACAAAACGCTGGCAATGATTTTTGACAAATCTTCAACGCGCACTCGCGTGTCATTTGAAGCGGGAATGGCTCAACTAGGTGGGCATGCTCTATTTTTGTCCAATCGTGACATACAATTAGGCCGCGGCGAGCCTACCACTGATACGGCAATTGTCATTAGCTCAATGGTTGATTTGATTATGCTGCGAGTTTCTTCGCATGAGATGATCAACACCTTTGCCAGCAGTGGCTCTGTGCCAGTGATTAACGCCCTCAGTGATGAATCTCACCCGTGCCAATTGCTAGCCGATATGATGACTTACAAAGAACACAAAGGCGCCATTCAAGGCAAAACTGTCGCCTGGGTTGGTGATGGCAATAATATGTGCCATACTTATATGCAAGCAGCCAAGGCATTTGGCTTTACGCTGAATATTGCCACCCCTGTCAATTACGAACCTGATCAGGCGTTTATTAACCATTATCAGGATCATATTACATTATTCGACAATGCCGAACAAGCGTGCCATAACGCAGATTTACTGGTAACAGATGTTTGGGCGTCCATGGGTCAAGAAGAGGAGCAATCCAAGCGTGAAATTGCCTTTAAAGCATTTCAAGTGACTCAGGCATTAATGAATAATTTAAAATCAGATGCGGTGTTTATGCATTGTTTGCCTGCTCATCGCGGGGAAGAGGTCTCGGCAGAAGTGATTGATGGCACCCAAAGTTTGGTTTGGCAGGAGGCTGAAAATCGCTTGCATGTACAAAAATCTTTATTGCTTTATTTATTTCAAGCATCAAAAACTGACGAATAAATGCTCAATTATCAGCCAGATTATTCATTGCCTGCTGATAAAACTTAACCCCACGTTCAATTTTTTCTCTGCCATGAGACTCGCGCCAACGATTGGTATCTCTTAACGAATACACACAACCACAATATTCTTGCTGATAAAATGCCTCGCGTTTTGACAATTCAAGCATTCTGGATGAGCCACCCTGCTTGCGCCAATTAAAATCCCAATACGTAATGCCTGCATAAGGATTGGTTGCTCGAGCGCCACAATGATTAATTTGATTCATATCCTTCCAGCGAGAAATGCCCAAGGTTGATGAGATTAAATCAAAGCCATTATCTTTGGCATATTGTGCCGTTACCTCAAACCTCATATCAAAACAACTTGTGCAACGAGCGCCACGCTCAGGCTCATTTTCCTGACCTTTGGTGCGATCAAACCAATTGTCCTTATCATAATCTGCATCAACAAAATCCATCCCCAATTTTTGCGCAAAACGAATATTTTCTGCTTTGCGCAACTGATATTCTTCTTTAGGGTGTATGTTCGGATTATAGAAAAAAATAGTCGTCTCAATATCCGATACTGCCAATGCCTCCATAATCTCCCCTGCACAGGGCGCACAGCAAGAATGCATTAACAATTTTTTTTCACCATTTGGCGTGGTTAATATCGGCCGCTGATAAGCAGACAAACTATAATCTACACTAGACATATTTTTACCTGTTTTAACACTTCCCATGCCTTGCGTTTAAGCGGCTCATTACTCAATATGTCGCTGGGATGAGGTATAACAAACACATTATTTGTATTAAGCGCTAAACGCTCATCTGTTAATAATATAACTGCCGCATCATAATTGGAGACCTCTTGAATCAGCGTATCCGCACTGGCTTTGATGCACATAATATGCGTTTGTTGCAAACCAATGGCAGCTAGCATTTTAAGCAAAAATATCTGCGCCTCACCCGCACTACAAATAGACTCTTGCGCCTCTCCCTCCACCACCAAACACTTAACACTAATCGGTTTGGTTCGATGATTAGCGTGCTTTTTAGCCCGATGAAGATATTCAGGAATATTTAGCGCATTTAAATATTGTGATCTAGTTGATAACATTACACTTGGTGGGGGTGCGCTCTATCGGTAGCGGCTAACACCTTATTCAGTGCGTGAATATAAGCTTTTGCACTGGCATTAATAATATCAGTATCTGCACCCTGCCCATTAATAATACGCCCCTCATGCTCTAGGCGAACATTAACCTCACCCAAGGCATCCGTCCCCTGAGTAACATTTGAGACCGAGTACAATTGCAAATTCACTTGCATATTTAACAACTGATTAATGGCGTTAAAAGTCGCATCAACCGAGCCTGATGTTTCGCTGGTCATGGATTTTTCTTTGCCGTCAATATTGAGTGTCACCGTGGCAGTATTTTTTTTGCCTGTTGCAGCAATCACTGTCAGCGATACAAATTTAATATGTTCACTATCAACCACCTGTGTTTCAGACACCAATGCTTGAAGATCCTCATCAAAAATTTCGTGCTTTTTGTCAGCCAATTCTTTAAAGCGCCTAAAGGCATCATTTAAACTGTCTTTTGAATCAAATTCAACGCCCAATTCAGCCAATCTTTCTTTAAAGGCATTACGACCAGAGTGCTTGCCCAAAACCAATTGATTGGCATGCCAACCCACTTCTTCAGCACGCATAATTTCGTAAGTTTCGCGATGCTTTAGTACCCCATCTTGATGAATCCCCGCCTCATGTGCAAAGGCATTCGCACCAACAATAGCCTTATTAGGCTGGACAATAAACCCAGTAACACTTGATACTAGGCGAGATGCCGACAAAATATGCGTTGTGTCAATATTGGTATCACAAGAAAATTCATCTTGACGAGTGCGAACTGCCATCACCACCTCTTCTAGCGCCGTATTGCCCGCCCTCTCACCCAGTCCATTAATCGTACATTCAACCTGTCTGGCACCATTCAGCACAGCAGACAAAGAATTGGCCACTGCTAAGCCTAAATCATTATGACAATGCGCTGAAAATATAGCTCGATCAGAATTAGGCACACGCTCAATCAATGCGTTAATAGTAGCCCCAAATTGATGAGGAAGATTGTAACCCACGGTATCTGGAATATTAATAGTCGTCGCACCTGCCGCAATAGTTGCCTCAATAATTCGACACAGGAAATCTTCATCTGATCGACCCGCATCTTCAGGCGAAAATTCCACATCATCGGTGTATTTTCTGGCACGCTTAACGGCGTTTACTGCTTGTTCGACCACCTGATCTGGAGTCATTTGCAGCTTCATTTTCATGTGAATATCGCTGGTTGCAATAAACGTATGAATGCGTGCAGAATTTGCGCCTTTGAGTGCCTCGCCAGCACGATCAATATCTTTATCCAAGGCTCTGGCCAGCGAGCAAATCGTCGAATCTTTAATGCTATTGGCTACGGCTTTAACAGCCTCAAAATCCCCTATAGATGCAATTGCAAAACCTGCCTCAATCACATCAACCCGCATTTTTTCCAATACTTTGGCAATGCGCACTTTTTCATCTTTTGTCATTGATGCACCTGGGGATTGCTCTCCATCCCGCAATGTGGTGTCAAAAATAATTAGTTTGTTAGACATTTAAGTCTCCTGTAATATGTTTTTTTTAAAATAAATTTGAAGGAGCTGGCTTTTCAACCTAGCGATATTATAAATTACCTGACGGTAATAATCGCAAACCAAAAGAATGGATTTGTATAGCAGGATAAGCAGTAAATTGACGTTTCATAAGTTGGAATTATAAACGAAATTAAGGCTTATTGGCTTTCTTTTTTAACAGACGTTTTTTGCGCACTTCAATAATGGTTATAATCAGCCCTGATAAGGTATAGGTAAAAAAGAAAAGAAACAATATGGCACTTGGCCATAAAGAAATAACGACTAAAATCAGTGTGGCAATTAGCAACAACTTAAACGAAGACCTGCCTTTAAAGTTAATATCCTTAAAACTATAATACCGCACATTACTCACCATCAAAATACCCGCAGAGACTACTATTATCCAAGCGCTCATCACCAAATATTGCTCATTCAAAGCGCCTGCCCAAATTATCTCCCTGCTCCAAACAAACCCAGCAATTAGAGCGGCTGCGGCAGGTGATGGCAAGCCCTGAAAATAACGCTTATCTTTCACCCCAATTTGAGTGTTAAACCGCGCCAAACGCAAAGCCCCTGCAGCCACATAAACAAACACCACAATCCAGCCAAGCTTGCCCAAATCTTTCAATAGATAAAAATACATCAGCAGGGCGGGTGCCACACCAAATGACACCATATCTGCCATCGAATCATACTGCTCACCAAACTCACTTTGCGTATTGGTTAAGCGTGCAACTCGACCATCCAAACCATCCCACAGCATAGCAATAAAAATAGCAATTGCTGCCTCAGAATATTGCTCATTAGTCGCCAATATAATGGCAAGAAATCCGGCAAACAAGCCGAACGTGGTGAGTATATTTGGCAACAAATAAATGCCTTTTTTTAATTGCTTAGTATTCATACATTGATTATAACGCCTTAACTATAAAAAAACGCCCAACTAAATTGGGCGTTTTATTCAAGAATGATTAGTTCTTTGCCTGATCAACAATTTTGTTTTTGTTAATCCAAGGCATCATCGAACGTAGCGATTCGCCCACCTGTTCAATCTGATGCTCGCGCTGGATGTCACGACGCGCTGGAAGTTCACCAACATTGGCAACAAACTCTTTGGCAAAAGTACCATCTTGAATTTCAGTTAGGATTTTTTTCATCTCAGCTTTTGTGTCGCTGGTAATGATGCGCGGACCACGAGTAACATCACCATATTCTGCCGTATTTGAAATTGAATAACGCATATTGGCAATACCACCCTCATACATTAAATCAACAATCAATTTAAGCTCATGCAAGCATTCAAAGTATGCCATTTCTGGCTCGTAGCCTGCTTCGACCAAGGTTTCAAAACCCGCTTGTACTAATGCAGTTGTACCACCACACAATACCACTTGCTCGCCAAATAAATCCGTTTCTGTTTCATCTTTAAAAGTCGTCTCAAGAATGCCAGTACGCCCGCCACCAATGGCTGACGCATAAGATAAAGCCGTCGCTTTGGCAGTGCCTGAAGCGTCTTGTGATACGGCAATTAAATCAGGAATACCGCCGCCTTTAACAAACTCTGAGCGAACTGTGTGTCCAGGGGCTTTTGGTGCAATCATAATAACATCTAAATCTGCACTGGGTTTAATTAAGCCATAAAGAATGTTAAAACCGTGTGCAAAGGCAACTGTTGCGCCTTTTTTTAGATTAGGCTCAATGCTGTCGGTATAGATTTTGCCTTGAAATTCATCTGGCGCAAGAATCATCACCAAATCAGCCCAAGCGGTGGCAGCCTCAATGGACTGAACTGCTAAGCCTGACGCACTTGCCTTGGTGGCTGATGCGGAGCCTTCTCTCAAGGCAACAACTACCTCAACGCCTGAATCTTTTAGGTTATTTGCATGCGCATGTCCTTGTGAGCCATAGCCCACAATTGCCACTTTCATTGATTTAATAAGACTTAAATCTGCATCTTTATCGTAATATCTGTTCATTTTTTTTCCTCTGGTTTTTAAATATAATTAATGTCTATTGTTGACCAATGCCGGTCACCCCTGTTCTTGAAACTTCCAAAACTTCCTCTGCATTAAATGCGTTGATGAAATCGTTAATTTTCTGGCTTTTTCCTGCTAATTCAACGGTATATGTTGCACTTGATGTGTCAATAATTGTCGCACCATGTGTTGTTATTTTAGACTGACTGTCATTATTAATTGCCAGTTTAACCAACAATAACTCCCGCTCAATATGCTTAGTAGCCGTTAAATCCGTGACCTTAACAACGTCAATTAGTTTGTTAAGTTGTTTAATAATCTGCTCAATAATACCCTCATCACCCACACTGACAATTGTCATTCTGGATAAAGTAGAATCATTAGTGGTGGCAACGGTTAGCGATTCAATATTAAAGCCCCGTGCTGAAAATAGCCCAGATACCCGAGACAATGCCCCCGATTCGTTTTCTAATTGTACTGAAATTATATGTCTCATCGCTATACCAAGTTTAATCCTGAATCATTTGTAGAAGCCATTTCATCACGCCCTGCTAACAACATTTCATGATGGCCGGCACCAGATGGAATCATAGGGAATACATTTTCAGTTGGATCGGTGACAATATCAACAAATACGGTTCTATCCTTTTGTTTAAAAGCCTCAATCAATGCTGGTTTTAAATCCTCTTGACGCTCAACTCGAATGCCAATATGCCCATAACTTTCAGCCAATTTGACAAAATCAGGCAACGCATCCATATACGACATAGAATAACGCTTATCATAGAAAAATTCTTGCCACTGGCGCACCATACCCAAATAACCATTATTGATATTTATAATTTTAACGGGCGTATGGTATTGCAACATAGTTGACAATTCTTGCAACATCATTTGAATACTGCCATCACCCGTGACACAGGCCACATCCAAATCCGGCGCTGCCAGTTTTGCGCCCATTGCTGCTGGCAAGCCAAAGCCCATCGTACCCAGTCCACCTGAATTAATCCAACGACGAGGTTGATCAAAGGGGTAATATTGCGCTGCCCACATTTGATGCTGACCCACATCACTCGTTACAATGGCATTACCCTGGGTCACCTCGTACAATGTCTCTATCACCGTTTGTGGCTTAATCACTCCTTGCTTGGTTTGATAAGCAAGAGAATCTACCGAACGCCAAGCATTGATTTGCTGCCACCATGTGTCAATATTGGCTAATTTTTTAGTCGCCAAGCCTTGAATAAACGCATGCAACACATCATTCGCCTGCCCAATCACCGATACATCAACACCCACCACTTTGCCCACAGAAGATGGGTCAATATCAATATGAATGATTTTTGCATAAGGGCAAAATTTCTCCAAATTGCCAGTAATGCGGTCATCAAATCGGGCACCTATGGCAATAATACAATCTGAATCATGCATGGCCATGTTGGATTCATAGGTGCCGTGCATACCCAGCATACCTAATGACTGCTTGTCTGTTGCCGGATATGCACCCAGCCCCATTAGAGTTTGGGTAATGGGAAATCCGGTATTGCGAGTAAGTGTGGTTAATGCTTGACTGGCATTGCCAATGACACTGCCACCGCCTGAATAAATAATGGGCTTTTTGGCCGTTTCAATCAGGGCAATTGCTTTTGCCACTTGCGCCATATCAACTTGAACTTCAGGCTGGTACGAGCGCATTTCAATAGTTTGAGGATAGCCTTTATAATCAATGTCGGCAATGGTGGCATCTTTGGTAATGTCGATTAACACTGGCCCTGGGCGACCCGTGGTGGCAATATAAAATGCTTTTTTAACCGTGTCTGCTATGTCTTCAGCGCGTTTGACTAAAAAATTGTGCTTGACGCATGAGCGGGTAATGCCCACCGCGTCCACTTCTTGAAAGGCATCACTGCCAATAACCGCAGAAGGCACTTGACCAGAAATAACCACCATAGGAATAGAATCTGAATAAGCAGTGGCAATACCCGTAACAGCATTGGTCAAGCCTGGACCTGAGGTGACTAAAGAAACGCAACATTGTCCGCTAGTACGTGCATAGCCATCTGCGGCATGCACAGCGCCCTGCTCATGGCGCACCAAAATATGGTCAATCACTGTGCACACATTCAGTGCATCGTAGATATGTAAAACTGCACCGCCTGGAT
>JAJRPY010000079.1 GCA_024280535.1 Gammaproteobacteria bacterium
AAAGAAGTAACCTTTTGTATCATCTATTCTATCGCACGACGGCTTATCATCCTTTTTAAAGCCGTTTTCAATCCATTTAGCAACCAAATCTGTAACGTTAGTTTGAGTCATTACCCAATCAAACAGTTCAAATTTTGTATAAGTTGGAGAGTTGTGACCCCGTCTTGTTGAGGTACTCACTTGGCTATGAAACATCTGAGTAATAGCCCTGTTAATCGTTCTCTCATTTGCAAAATCATAATGCTTGTCCTCAGCATCACCAGCACACCACTTTAATTTACCATATTTCTTAGGTAAAATTCCCCCTGGAAACTCTTTGCTATAGTATTTATTTGATTGATACTGTCCCAGCATTATTACTGGCAATTTTATTATCTGTGTTTTCATAATATCTCCATTTTCGGTTGTATGCTGTTTTTTGGTAGGATTCTTTAAAGTATTCCCAGTCATCATAACAACCCGATGTATCTTTTTAATAACTTCTCCAACCACTTCAACATTAACAGAATTACCTAATTGTTTTAATGCGATATTATTTTGACAAGGCAGGATAAAATCAGTAGAAAAAGACTGTAATTTTTTAGTTTCGTCAGGGGTTATGCGACGTTGATATTTACCTATAATTTGAGGCTGATTCATTGCTACCAAAGTAGAAAATTTGTTAGGTCTTTTTACGCGAACACCTGAAGGTCTAAATTGAATTAATCCACCGTAAATATCGTTAATATCTGACCCTGCCTGCCACTCCATTTTTCGTTGTGTGGGTTTCATCCACCCTAAAAAATTATATCTTTCTAACCATTTATCTATAAATTTTTTATTACGTTTATAGAGTGCTCTGTTCTTTAAAATAATCGTTGCCTTCCATTCTGGCAGGTTGATAACTTTGTAATCTTTGTTAAATTCATCAGCCCATATTGGGTAGCCGATTATTTTAATATCAATACCCAGATAAAATTCATTCCAAACTCTTAACACTTTTGCTTCATAATCAGAAATGTAAAACTCTTTATTAACTGGATATTTGTCTGCAATATCGTATGCACCTTGTTTGCTGACCGAAGTTAAAGAATCGGAAAAATTCAATTTAAACTTATCTTTCTTTATTAACTCTTTTTTAATGGCAGGAATAAAAATGCGTTTTCTAATGGCTGGAATGCCAAAATCATCAGGACTGAGAATTAAAGGGCTGGCATTTAGGGCGTATCCTAATTCGTTTAACGTATTGCAAATCGTATCAAAGGTTCTGCCACTATCGTGGGTTACTAGGTTTTGTACATTTTCAAGTAAGACATAATTAGGATTGTGGTGTTTTATAATCCTGGCAACTTCGAAGAATAATGTACCTCTTGTGTCTTCAAACCCTCTTCTGTTGCCCCCTTTGGAAAATGGCTGACAAGGAAATCCAGCAAACAAAAAATCAAAATCAGGAATGTCTTTTTCGTCAACTTGGGTGATATCGCCTGCAAAATTACCGGAATAAAATAAATCTTTGTTGTGTTTTAGGAAGTTTGCTTCGTAAGTTTTGCGGGCGTTGCTGTCAAACTCGCTGGCAAATACGCACTGGCCACCTAGATTGGCAGCCGCTAAATGAAAACCGCCGATGCCTGCGAATAAGTCAATAAAAGTAAAATCGGGGGTTGGTTGTGAGCTGGATGTTTCAAAATGGTCTAATAATCCCATTTGATAGGCACTTTTTACACGGTGAACGCCTGGTTTGGGCAATGTGTTTAAAGGGGCAATATTAGGTGTATTGTTTACTTTTAGCATAAAGTCATTTTACAAACAAACAAGGTCTGGTTTAAGTAAAATAAGATTTTTTATTCGGCGATTTAAAACAATGGCAACTTACGCTACCAGTCAATTTAAGAACGGCTTAAAACTAATGTTAGATGGCAATCCTTGCGCGATTATTAGCAATGAAATTCGTAAACCTGGCAAGGGGCAGGCGTCTAATCGGGTTAAATTAAAGGACTTGATTACGGGCAAAACCTTGGAAAAAACTTTTAAATCTGGGGAGTCGGTTGAGGCTGCTGATGTGATGGAATTGGATATGCAATATTTGTATAATGATGGCAATGAGTGGAATTTTATGGATCCGAATAACTTTGATCAATTTGTGATTAACGATAGCAAGATGGATGGTGTGAGAGGATATTTGGTTGAGCAGGATAGGTGTGTTGTGACGCTTTGGAATGATAATCCAATTTCGGTGACGCCGCCTAATCATGTTATTTTGGAAGTGGTGGATACGGACCCTGGGTTAAAGGGTGATTCTGCGGGTACGGGCGGCAAACCGGCGACTATGAATACGGGTGTGGTTGTGCAAGTGCCGCTGTTTATTGGTATTGGCGAGAAGGTGAAAGTGGATACTAGAACCAATGAATATACAGGGCGCGCCTAATAATTGTTTGAATAGTTTGCTGGTATTGCTTAATTTGTATGAATGATTGATGGCATTATTTTCTAAATCAGCGCTTGAAAAAAAAGCCAATGTGTTGGCAAAAATACGTCAATTTTTTGATACTCAATCGGTGCTTGAAGTGCAAACGCGCTCATTGCTCGATACCCCTGTCACGGATGTTTATATTGACAGTATTAGTTTGCAAGTGAATGAAGCCATTGAGGCTAAAACCCAATATTTGCACACCTCTCCAGAACTGGAAATGAAGAAACTTTTGGCACAGGGGAGTGGCGATATTTATCAGATTTGCCAGGTTTATCGGGACAATGAGCAGGGCGTGCAAAATTTTAATGAGTTTACTATGTTGGAGTATTATCGGTTGGGGTTTGATAGCCATCAACTCATGGATGAAGTGGCAACTTTGATTAATTTATTAGGGGTTGAAGGGGAGGTGTGTAAATTATCTTATGCGCAGGCATTTGAGCAGTTTGCGCATATTGATATTTTGAATAGCAGTTTTGCGACGTTAAAAACGATTGCCAAATCACATCAATTGAGCACTGATTTTGACTGGATTGAAGATTTACAAATCTTTTTATTCAGTGCATTGTGTGAGCCAAAATTAGCGCAATTGCCAGTTTGTTTTATTTATGATTATCCAGCAGAGCAAAGTGCATTGGCCAAGGTATCGGCTGGGTTGGCTCGTCGTTTTGAGTTATATTTATTAGGTGTGGAAGTGGCTAATGGTTATGATGAGTTGCAAGATGCACCAGCATACGAGCAAATATTTAATCGTGAAAATGAGAAGCGTCGGCGTTTAAACAAGCCTTTTTTAGCCGTTGACACCTGCTTTTTGCAGCAATTAAACCAGCCCTTGCCCCAATGTGCTGGCGTGGCGATTGGGATTGATCGATTGATTGCTAATATTGCATAAATCCGATTAAAATAGATACTTTTAAATGCGTGTTTAGTATGATTAAATTTGCCTTGCTAATTCTTTTTGCTTATACACCTGTTCAGGCGTTGCAAATATTGCAGTCTGAACATGGTAATGAGATTATTAAACATCAGCCAAAAATTGTGGAAGAATCCAGTGAGTTGTCGGCTGATTTGCTATTGACCAAGTTAGAAAAATCTGCCAAAAGTGGCAATATTAGGTCTCAATTTAGTCTGGCCAATATGTATCACAATGGTATTGGCGTTAAAACCAATGAAAAACTGGCGTTTTATTGGTATTCGCGTGTGGCTGATCAAGGCTTTGCCAGTGCGCAATTTAATATTGCCAATGGCTATTATTATGGCATTGGCACTGCGATTAATTTAAACAAGGCCTTGCTTTGGTATCAAAAGGCTGCCGAGCAAGGCTTTGTATTAGCACAATATAATTTGGCAGTGATGTATCGTCAGGGTGAAGGTACCGAAGTGGATAATAAAGCGGCTTTTCGCTGGTATCAGAAGGCTGCTCAATCAGGCCATCATATTGCGCAGGTGGCATTGGGTACGTTATATTTGCACGGTATTGGTGTTGCTAAGGATGAGGACAAGGCAAAGGCATTATTATTGAGTGCGGCACAGGCGGGTTATGATCAGGCGCAATTTCAGCTGGGAAAATTATTTTTAGCACAAGATAACAAAACGTTGGCGCGCAAGTGGCTGCTTAAGGCCAGCGATCAATCATTTGAATTGGCTACGGCATTATTGTCAGAACTAGACAATGCGGAGTCGTTGGATAAAGTAGTACCAATACCAATACCAACACTAGCACCAGTATTGAAAATAGCGTCAACACCAACACTAGTATTGAAAATAGCACCAACGCCACCACCTAGTGTTAAATTGACCAAGCATCAAAAAAATGAAATCAATGTCTCTACTACTCAGTTGACTGATGAAATTGCAAGCGGTTTGGAGGCGCAATTTATTCAACAACCAGCCACAAGTATGCCAAATCAGCAGCAAATTGTAGCGTCGTTAAATCGTAATACTAAGCGGATGAACCAAGTTGAAAAACTGATGATGGATGCTCAGCAGGGCGAGCCGATGGCGCAGTATCAGTTGAGCATTTTGTATGGTCGGGGTGAATGGGTGGCTAAAAATGAGAAAAAGGCATTTTTACTGATGCAGCAATCGGCTAATCAAGAGATGGCAAACGCTCAGGCTGCTTTGGCTATGATGTATGCGAACGGTATAGGGGTTGAGGCTGATTATCAGGCAGCTTATTATTGGGCAAGTGTTTCAGCGCGCAATGGTAATACTCAAGGTCAGGCAATTTTGTTATATTTGCTGGGTAATGTCCCATAAATAATGGCGGTTAAAACGCAACATTTTTGGGAAAGGCTCAGTTTGCAAGAGATGAACCGAGCGCAGTGGGAATCTTTATGTGATGGTTGTGGGCGTTGTTGCTTGCATAAATTAGAAGATGAGGATACGGGCGATATTTATTTTACCGATGTGGTTTGTCATTATATGGACAAGCAAACGTGTCAATGCCCGCATTATGCAACGCGTCAAGCGTATGTGCCCAATTGCTTAACCATTTATCCAGATTGGGGTGAGAAATTTAATTGGTTGCCAAGCACTTGTGCGTATCGATTATTGCATGAAGACAAGCCGTTGTTTGATTGGCATCCGCTGATTAGCCAAGACCCTGAATCAGTGCATTCTGCGGGTATTTCGGTGCGTGGTAAAACGTTTTCTGATGATCAGGTTAATGGTGAGGATTTTCAACAATATATTATTGACTGGGTGAAATGATGATGAATGTAATTTTTTTATTGATGGCACTAACAAGCACCTCTTGGGCAAATTGGCCTGATGAACATATCTCTCAAGCGGTTTTTTCGCGCTCAGTTGTTGATAGACAACCTGTGGAGATAATCACTAAGGCAAATGATTCTTTAGGTAAAATCTACTTTTTTACCAATATACGTCATTTGGCTGGTCATCGCATTAGTCATCGCTGGATTTATCAAGATGAGGTAAAAGCCACGATTAGTTTTAAAGTCAAAGGCGATCGTTGGCGCGTCTGGTCGAGTAAGAATATTTGGCGCGCTCGGGCAGGTCTATGGACGGTTGAGGTTGTTGATCAGCACGATAAAGTGCTATTAATAAAAACAATTAATGTTGAAAAAAGCGCATTGTAAATAGTGCAAAAGGAAGCAAAATGGATAAAGTAGTATTAGCCTATTCAGGCGGATTAGACACAAGTATTATCGTTAAATGGCTGCAAGACAATTACCAGTGCGAAGTTATCACCTTTACCGCTGATATTGGACAAGGCGAAGAGGTTGAGCCAGCACGCGCCAAGGCTAAAGCAGCTGGAGTTGAGCAAATTTTTATTGAAGATTTGCGAGAAGAATTTGCACGCGATTTTATCTTTCCTATGTTTAGAGCCAATGCAATTTACGAAGGTGAATATTTACTAGGCACTTCCATTGCACGCCCTTTAATCTCTAAGCGTTTGGTGGAAATTGCACGCGAGGTGGGTGCAGATGCTATTTCTCATGGTGCCACTGGCAAAGGCAATGACCAAGTGCGTTTTGAGCTGAATGCTTATGCGCTGAATGCCCATATTCAAGTAATCGCGCCTTGGCGTGAATGGGATTTGTCTTCTCGTGAATCGTTAATGCGTTATGCCGAAGAACACGGCATTGAAATTGATTATCAAAAACAAGACAAAAAATCGCCTTATTCGATGGATGCCAATTTATTGCACATTTCTTACGAAGGCGATATTTTAGAAGACCCGTGGGCTGAACCAGAAGACGATATGTGGCGCTGGACAGTATCGCCAGAAAACGCACCAGACAAAGCCGAATATATAGAATTAAGTTATGAAAAAGGCGATATTGTTGCTATCAATGGTAAAAATATGTCACCCGCCAGCGTAATGGAAGACCTGAATCAACGCGCGGGCGCACACGGTATTGGTCGGGATGATATTGTGGAAAACCGCTTTGTTGGCATGAAATCACGCGGTTGTTACGAAACGCCAGCTGGTACGGTTATGCTAAAAGCCCACCGTGCTATGGAAAGTTTAACGTTAGATAGAGAGGCAGCACACCTTAAGGATGAACTAATGCCAAAATACGCCAACTTAATTTACAACGGTTTTTGGTTTGCCCCCGAGCGCGAAATGCTACAAGCAGCGATTGACCAAACCCAATCTGTGGTTAATGGTATTGTGCGTCTTAAATTTTATAAAGGCAATGTTATTGTTGTTGGTCGTCAATCTGACAACTCACTTTTCAGTGAAAAAATTGCCACCTTTGAAGACGATGAAGGCGCTTATAATCAAAAAGATGCCGCCGGGTTTATTAAATTGAATGCACTACGTTTGCGTTTAAAGGCTTTAAAGTAAGAATAATAAACAATTTAATTAACACCAATCCTTTTATTTATGTTCTTTGGGCAGGGACGATGATTTGTTATATTTTGAATTTACTGAATTTTACAGAGTTTAAAAGTTGCTCGCCCCATTTGTCAAACGATTTATTTTTATAATCAAAAGGTGCCTTTCTTGATAATTCAATAAAAACACCTATTTTTGAGTTGTATGGATGAACACAGTACATGCCATACTCTTCATATATGGTGTATTGATTATTTCTTTTTGCACCAAAATCTTTTGAAGTTACGCGGTGCTTGACACACATATCTATATTTTTATAAAATTCTAAACTTTGTTTAATTTTTTCAAAGCGTCCTGTAATAGGCGCTTCCTGTCTTCTATTTTTTATTAAAGTCATAAAATCTTCTTTAGATTTTTGCTCTTTAATATTAAACAAGAGGGTTGCAACAATAAAAGATTCTTGCACTTCTTTGTTGGCTAAAAAAAGAGTGGTATTGTATGTGTGTGCAGTGGCTTTATACCATGGTTTTTTGATAGGAGGAATATAAGATATGCCTGCTTGTGACATTCTTTCTCCACTTGGAAGAATGTTATAATTGGGTAAAGTAGTACAACCACTTAACAAAAAAACCAAACTTATTATTATAATTTTTATTCTCATTTTCTCACCATATAGATACAACGTTTGAATTTAGTTACCACACCAATACAGCATTATACAATTAGATACATCCGTAAGCACATTTTTATTGGTTAATTGCTATCCCTTATTTTTTAAATAGTGAGAGACCTTTGCATAAATATGAATAATCA
>JAJRPY010000080.1 GCA_024280535.1 Gammaproteobacteria bacterium
ATTTCGGTAAGGAGTGTTCCGAAACCGCTTGGCTCTTCTTTTTTGGCGGGTTGTAAAGTGGTGGTGTAGGGCTGGTTTAGGGCTAGGTAGCCTGTTTTGTCAAAATCACTGGCGGAGGTGATGTTGAGAGATAGGGTTAAAATGCTGAAGATTAGAAGGTGTTTGAGTTTGATGAGCGTGTTAGGAAAAATGCGCTTGATGAGTTGAATAATATGGGCTTTGATGTTATTTAAGGGTGCTTTCATGCGTTTAGCCTTGTATTAAAAAAATAATTAGTAGGCATTATACGACAATTATGCGACTGTGATTTTTGCTTTTAGATTAAAAGTCTTTTTTAATTTAGCCACTTCGGCAAATGCGCTGGCTGAGGCCAACAATAGGACGGCAACTGTATATAAACTAATGATTAGCCTGTTTATGTTGGTGAATGAGTGTGTCACCATCTTATACTCTTGAGGAGAGAATAATATCTTGGGGGAGAATGGTGACACACAGTCATTATAGCACTAAATTATAATACGTCAACATAATTATATTATTATTTTCTAAACTTGATAACAACGGCATAAAACCGCTTACTGACACTATAAAGGCAACATTCAGGCAATAAAAAAGCACCCATTAAAGGTGCTTTTTTATTAAATATGGTGGCCGCACCTAGAATTGAACTAGGGACACAGGGATTTTCAATCCCTTGCTCTACCAACTGAGCTATGCGGCCGTAAAAAATCAGAATTATACCCAATAATTCTATCCGTAAACGACAAACTACTCACCTAAAAATCTCTCCGCATCAAGTGCTGCCATACAACCTGAACCTGCAGAGGTAATTGCTTGACGATAAATATGGTCTGCCACATCACCTGCTGCAAAAACGCCTTCAATCGAAGTTTGAGTTGCATTACCCTGCGTGCCACTTTGCACCTGCAAATAGCCGTGATTCATAGCCAAATGACCCTCAAAAATACCCGTATTTGGCGTATGACCAATGGCAATAAACACCCCGTGTACGTCAATTTCTTTAGTGCTACCGTTATTATCTTTGAGGCGCAATCCAGTCACTCCCATGGCATCCCCTAGCACCTCATCCAAATTTTGATTATATTCAATGGTAATATTGCCAGTTTTTGATTTTTCAATAAGCTGCTCGGACAAAATTTTCTCACTAGAGAATTTATTGCCACGATGAATAATGGTCACATGATCAGCAATATTCGCCAAAAATAACGCCTCTTCAACCGCCGTATTACCGCCACCCACCACTGCTACTCGCTGGCCTTTATAAAAGAAGCCATCACAAGTCGCACAAGCAGAAACGCCACGCCCCTTAAACGCCTCTTCTGATTCTAGCCCCAAATAACGCGCCGATGCCCCTGTGGCAATAATCACCGCATCGGCAGTATAAGTAGTTGAGCCACCAGACAAAACAAACGGGCGTTTTGAAAAATCAACCTCACTAATATAATCATTAATAATTTCCGTCTTAAAGCGCTCGGCATGTTTTTTCATGCGCATCATTAATTCAGGCCCCTGAACGCCGGCATCATCCCCTGGCCAATTATCCACCTCGGTGGTGGTCATCAATTGCCCGCCTTGCTCCAGGCCACTGACCATCACAGGGCTTAAATTAGCCCGCGCGGCATAAACCGCAGCTGAATAACCCGCCGGACCAGAACCTATAATTAACACTTTACACTGTTTATTTTTACTCATTTGCACTTCAATCCTTTATAATAACTCAGGCTACCATTAGCCCTTTTCATTTTAAACATTATAAAGTAAGCGTAAATCCTCTTGAAAAAAAATACACGCATAAAAGCCAAAAAAAACCAAAAAAAATCACACTCAAAAGCCGGCAGCGAACTGCTGTTTATTTCTTTAGTGGCACTGGGTTTGATGTATTTGGCCGCACTATTGACCCACTCATCCCAAGAAAATCCATGGTCTGGAGATATAGCACTTGATGAACCTGTTACTAATTTAGCCGGTGTGTTTGGGGCTTATTTAAGCGATTTCTCTTTATCTGTTTTCGGATTTAGTATCTACATTATCCCGATTGCCTTCATTTGGCTAGGCTGGCGCATCCATAAAAACACCGAGCAACGCCGCACCAGCAAACTCATCCTACTCATTCGCACCTTGTTACTACTGGTTTTAATCGCCTTTAGCGCGGCATTTTTAACCCAAAATTTTGCCCACCTCCATCCCTCTGGTGGCTTTCTTGGTGAAATGATGCATAACTATTTCGGGGTCATATTTGGCGACGCCTCCTTGATTGTTTATTTAAGCATTATGATGATCAGTTTTAGCATTGCCAGTGGCATTTCTTGGATTGCTATGTTCGCCGCCATAGGCAGATTTTTTGCCAAACTGCTGGCCAATATCAAACAAAAACGTGCCGAGGCAAAACTCAATCAACCAAAAAAACCACAAAAACCCATCATCACCAACCGAACTACAATTGACAAGCCCAAGGCAACCCAGCAAACTACCTCGCCCCAAACAATCAATCAGCCCATCTCCTCCAATTTATTCAACACCGCCACAGCTGCCGGACTGCCAAACCTTGATTTATTAGATGCGCCAGTCATCAACACCCAAGGATTTTCCGAGCAATTATTAGAAGATATGTCTCGCCAAGTTGAACTCAAGCTAAAAGATTTTGGCTTTGAGGTGACTATCACCACAGTCACCCCCGGCCCGGTAATCACCCAATTTGAACTCTCGCTGGCGCCTGGCGTTAAAGTGGCACAAATCATCAACCTAAGCAAAGACTTGGCACGCGCATTATTGGTAGAAAGCGTTAGAATTGTTGATGTTATTCCTGGCAAACCGGTGATTGGTCTCGAAATTCCCAATGAATCCAGAGAAATGATTAGCCTAAAAGAAATACTCGCCTCACAAGAATTTGCCAATTCAAAATCAACCCTAAGTATGGGACTGGGCAAAGATATTAACGGCAAACCAATTATTGCAAATTTGGCAAAAATGCCCCATTTATTAGTCGCTGGCGCTACTGGAATGGGCAAATCCGTTGGACTAAATGCCATGATTTTAAGCGTGCTTTACAAGGCTCAGCCCGAAGATGTGCGCATTATTATGATTGACCCAAAAATTGTCGAATTGGCTATTTATGCTGATATTCCACACCTATTAACCCCCGTCGTCACCGATATGAATGAGGCTGCTTCCGCACTTTGGTGGTGTGTTAATGAAATGGAGCGTCGTTACGCCCTATTGGCCAAATTTGGCGTACGCAACATTGACGGCTTTAACGAAAAACTCAAAAAAGCCAAACACAGCGATCAACCCTTATTAGACCCAAGTTTTAACCCACACACCGCCGCAGAAGGCGAACAAGCGCCCGAACTGGAAACCCTGCCCCTAATTATGCTGGTGATTGATGAATTTGCCGATATGCTGGGCGCCTTGGCTCAAGAAGATCGCGCCAAGGCCAAGCGCGTCGAGGCATTAATCGTACGCCTAGCACAAAAAGCGCGCGCCGCCGGCATTCATCTTATCATTGCCACACAGCGCCCAAGCGTTGATGTGATCACCGGCCTAATCAAATCCAACGTGCCGACACGCATTGCCTTTAAAGTCTCCTCTAAAGTAGATTCGCGCACCGTACTCGACCAAGGCGGCGCAGAACAACTACTAGGCATGGGCGATATGCTTTACATGAGCCCTGGTATGTCGCACCTAGTCCGCGTACACGGTGCGTTTGTTGATGATGATGAAATCCAGCGTGTGGTTAATTTCTTAAAAGAAAACTCTGAAACCAACTATCTTGATGGCATCCTAAACGCCCACAGCGAATCACAAGACTCGCATGAGTCAACTGAGACCAAATCACTAGAAACAGGCGAGATGGACGCCCTATATGATGAGGCCGTAAAAATCGTCACCTCATCAAGAAGAGCCTCCATTTCAAGCCTACAACGCCGTATGCGCATTGGCTACAATCGCGCCGCACGCATTATCGAGGATATGGAAATCTCCGGCGTAGTCAGCAGCATGAACAGCGCCGGCAACCGCCAAGTGCTCGCACCAGAGCCCCTTAATGATGAATAAATTAATCGGACTATTGGCACTATGCTACGCCTCTTTGAGTCTGGCTCAAGCCAATCAATTTACCCAATTTTTCAATAGTTTTGATACCCTAAGCGCCAACTTTAAACAACGCGTTTATGATAATAACCACCAACTCATCACCCAGAATCAAGGCAAACTTCAATTTAAACGCCCCCAACACCTGATTTGGCATACCCAAACACCCAATGATCAAACCCTACTACTCAACAACAACGAACTTTGGTTCATCGATACCGAGCTCGAACAAGCCAGCCTACAACACATCACCGATTTAAAACAAACCCCTTTATACTGGCTACTTAATCGCCCCAAACAACTCAAAAAAACACCCCAATACGCCTATAGCAGCAACAAAATCGACTGGTACACCACCAACCAGCCCAACCAATTGCGCTTCGGCTTCCAAGATAGCACCCTCAAAGGCCTATCCCTCACCAATGAACTAGCGCAAACAGTCCAAATACTGTTTGACGAGGTAGTCATCAACCCCAATCTACCCGCAGAACTATTTCTGCCCAATTTTGGGGCAGATTTTGATGTGCTTAGGTAGGTTTATACAAGCCATCCTTTCTAATGCCATTCAAGTAAAATCCACTCAGCATTCTTAATAAATATGATTATTATGAACTAACAAACGAGTAACAAATTGAACGGCGTTCAATCGAAAAATTAATCAGTCTCGGTTATAAGCACAATCAAGCAATTAAAGACCACAACACCTTAAACGCCAATTTTCGGCAAAAATTCAAGACGTTATTAAACCCGATATTTTTGCCACCTCTATCAGGAAATCAACCTAATGACAAAGATAAAAGACATTCCAGCCATCGATAAAATGGACAAGTGAATAACGCCATTAATTGTAAAAGCTACCTTGCCAAGCCTTATCATAGTTGGGAGCGTGGACAAAATGAAAATACTAATGGGCTTTTAAGGCAATACTTTCCAAAGACGATGTCTTTGGTCAATATTGCCTACAATGAAGTTAAAATAGTTATTGATAAACTCAATTCTAGACCAAAGAAAGTGTTTAAAATTTAAAAACACCTTGCTAGGTGTTTTTTGAGAATACTGGCGTAGATACCCGTCAATTTGAGGTGGTACGTTTATGAGTCAAATTCACCATTTATGAAAATGAACGTCACCAAAACACCTCTCTCAGTAATTGTGTAGTCCACTTCTAGTGGTGAGATTAGAACCCGTAACGCTAATTGCACCTGCTTCCAAAGCACAAAAATTTTGTTACACTTCAAGAAGGATGCACTCTTCTGGATTGTTGATAAAAAATATTTTGATGTCACAATCAGAGCTGTGGGTGCTATTTTGGTACATCGTAATAAGACCTGTTGATTTAGATTTTACTATCTTTTCATAAGCGCAATCTTGCACTTCTGTATCATATTCCACATTGAAGCATCTAAAATTTAAAGACTGACATGCAACTATAACAGAAGTGCTAATGAATGAATATAAAAAACCATCAGCACGGTCTTTGGTGCTAAGTAATTTTTCATTTGCTTGTTTTCCTATTTTTACATTCTAACTACGAAATTCTATGGTAAAAAGGCTATATATGGCTAATCACAACCACAATCATTGGCATAAAATCAAAATTAAGCATCTTGGCTTTGCACTGATTTCTTGACTGGCGTTTTTACTGATGCAGTCATTGTTATTTGTGTGCGATATCAAATTTGTGTTCTAGGTTAATGAGGTGGCTGAATAGTGAGTTTTGAGAATCAATTAACTGTGAACAATGGCACAAAAAATGGAATCAATACAGCGTTAAAGATTGCCATTTTTTTACAGAATAAGTTGATTAGGTTTTGAGATAGTGTTTTGTCGTTAGATCTTTTTCCTTGGGGTTTAATGACATTTTTTTATCAAGGAATAGGAGTAATAATATGTCAGATAAAGATATTAGTTTTGATTGTTCGGATATTCATTCTATTGAAAATGTGGCCAATCAGTATGAGCAAAAGCATACCGTTATGGCGTTTCTTAAATGGGCTTGTAAAATAGAGTTAATTAAGAAGGGTGAGTCTTATAATAAAGTGTATGAGTTGATTAAGGAAGTATCAGGCCTGAGTAGAAAGAGTTTTAATTGTTTGAAGGATATAGAGCATGTGGCTAGTCAGTACCAGCAAAAACAAGTTGTTGTGGCATTCCTTAAATGGATTTGCGGCACGCAGTTAATTAAAGACGATCCTTATTATGTGGTATATGATCTTATTGAAACTGTGCTGGGTTTAACAAGAAAATAAACTCTAGTCTTATATTGGATGAAACCCCTTTTATTAGGGGTTTTTTAATAAAAGAAGCGGGCAATAAGCAAAGACAGACCCTGTAAAACAGATTGTGTAAATCCACCTTTTCCACTCTTAACTATCTCTCGTATTTTTCCATAATCTCATCAAAAAAAGACACCTAACCGAGGGTAAATCTCACGCCAGTTTCTAACTCTAGCTCTTTGCTATTTTTCCTGTATTTTTTGTGTTGCCAAGCATATCATTTTAAGCACAGATTCTGATGTTGGGAACGAGCCTTTATAGTTGGTTTTTTCTTGATAATTGCATTTACGCCCTCATATTTTCCTAATTGGGGTTTTCTGCATTAGTCAGATTAAATTTATCAGTAAATTCTATTTTTCTTATTGCGAATTTTGTTGCTTGATTGTATTTGTATTCATCCCCCCGACTAAGAACGCCACACTCTAGACTGTCTTTGTCCATTGTTGAGAGCTTGTTTTCTTTAATTAAATCCTTTAATTGCAACTCACCAAGTGTCGTCACGTCAATAATCAAATTTACCCGAACCTTTAATCCGGAAACCATCCTATTGTTGTC
>JAJRPY010000081.1 GCA_024280535.1 Gammaproteobacteria bacterium
CTTTGCAATTAATTAAGGCAGGTGAACAATCCCCAGCCAGTGTCGCATCAAATGCGTTTGCCAAGGCCGTATTTGCCAAGCATCCTTATGCACACAGTAAAATCGGCAGTCAGACAACGATTGAAAATATCACTATACAAGATTTAAAACAACATTATCAGCAATTTTATGTTGCCAAAAATCTCACCATTGCATTAGTCGGTGATATAAGCAAGGCCAAGGCTAAGCAAATTGTACGCCAAATTTCGCATGGGTTGAATATGGGCAAAAAAGCCAAGACCAATCCAAGCGTATTGCCATTAACTCAAGCGCAAAAAATTCATATCAATTTCCCCTCAAAACAGACTCATTTATTGATTGGGCAAACGGGTATTAACCGCACACATCCTGATTACTATCCTTTGTATTTGGGCAATCATATTTTTGGTGGCAGTGGGCTAAATTCTATATTAAGTCATGAAATTCGTGAGAAAAAAGGCTTGGCGTATTCGGCTTATAGTTATTTTAGCCGTATGCGCTCAAACGGTTTGTTTATGATGCGTCTGCAAACTAAAAACGCCCAAGCCAACCAGGCCAAAACGATTGCCATTAAAACCCTAGATGATTTTATTAACACCCCAATAGATGCGCAAAAATTGCAAGACGCTAAAGACAATATTATCGGTGGTTTTGCTCTGAAAACCGCGAGTAATGCCAATATCTTAACTTATTTGTCTATTATTGGTTTTTACGATTTGCCCTTGGATTATTTGAGTAGTTTTACTGATAAAATTAAAGACATTAGCGTCAAAGAAGTGCAACATGCCTTTAAACGCTTAATTGACACAGATAAACTGATTATTCTCAGTGTTGGGAAAAAGCCATGACAAGCACCAGCATTTTGTTATTTTCTTACGGTACCTTGCAAACCCCTGCCGTGCAATTAGAAACCTTTGGGCGTAAATTGTCGGGTTATGACGACCAGTTGCTCGACTACAAACTGGCCATGGTTGAAATTCAAGATCAAGATGTGGTGGCACTCAGCGGCGAAACCCATCACCCCATCGCCATTCCCGACCCATCCGAACGCATCTCAGGCAAAGTATTTAAAATCACCGCTGAAGAACTGGCACATTCTGACCAATACGAAGTAAAAGAATATCAGCGAGTATTAGGGCAAATGGCATCAGGTGAACCTGCTTGGGTGTACGTTAAAGCGGGTTAAAAATTAACAGTAACTTAATTGCCCAGAAATAAAATCAGCTGGTTTTGTGTTAGATACTTACTTACCAGCATTTTTGAGAAATAATGCGATTTTTCCATTCTTTAGCCTGTAATTTTTAAAGGCAAAAATTGAGTGGCACTGTTAAACACTATTTGTCTTGGATGTTTTTACCAATATTGACTAAGAAGGACGCAAATGGCCCCATGTTGCCCATGGCTTCACCCATTGGACCTTCAAAAGACAGACCGCCAAAGGTCATGTGATACATAGGACCAGATTCGCCAGTGCCCATTTCTGCCCAATCTTCCATAGTGGCAATCATTTTGTAGTCAAAATCAGTATTTAATTTTTTGGTTTGGAGGCTATCAAATGCGGCTATGGCTTTGCCGTCGTGATTAATATGGAGTTCTGCGACCTTTGTTGAATCTTTAACAATCACTTGTAAAACTTTGTATCCCTTGCCACCATCATTGCCAGCCCAGCCTGATTTGACCAATTCAGCAGGAGTGGATGAGGCGTTGAATGTGTCGGCAATGTCTTGTGCACTGCCTGCAAAAGCGTTGATTGAGAATAGGGTAAATAATAAGATAAGTAGTTTTTTCATGTGGAAATCCTTTAAATGTTTGTCAAGTTGAAAAAACCTATTTTAAAGCAAAACTTTTTCGATTTGGACAGATTTGATAAAATCTTTTTGCCAATTTTCTCCCAGCTGTTGCTCGGCAATTAATTCAATTGGGTAGATGGGTTCGATGTTAGTTGTGTCGCTGTAGCGAGACAAACCTTGGCGGCAGGCGGGGCAAGTAGTGAGCATTTTGGTTGGCTTGTTGCTGACTTTTATGGTTGCTAAATCTTTTTTTATTTCCACTTCTTTGCGGTATTTTGCTTGCTTGGCAATGTCGGGGCGTGCGACTGCAAAGGTGCCTGCCTCACCACAGCAACGGTCATTGCTGAGGACTTTGGTGTTCATAATGTCGGAGATGACAGTGGCTGAATCTTTTGATTTAATAGGGTCGTGGCAGGGGGTGTGATAGAGGTATTGTTCGCCTGTGTTGTTTAGGGTGACTTGGTTGTCTAATAGGTATTCGTGGATGTCTAGGAGGCGGGCGTCTTTAAAAATATCGCCCAATTCATAGGTCAATAATTGGTCGATGCAAGTGCCGCAAGAAGTTAATACATGGGTAATGTCTAAATAATTAAGCGTGTTTGCCATGCGATGAAAAAGCACGCGATTATCGGTGCTAATCTCTTTGCCTTTGTCGGTATATCCGCCGGCAGTTTGTGGGTAGCCACAACATAGATAGCTTGGTGGCAATATTACGCGCACGCCTTGGTGATAGAGTAGGGCGATTGTTGCTAGGCCAATATTGGAATATAATCGTTCCGAGCCGCAACCTGGGAAATAAAAGACGCTAGGTGAATCGGCGTTTGATTTTTCAGGGTGTGCCAAAATCGGTACGGTGCCTGGGTCAACGATATTAAGCAGTTCGCGCATTGGATTGAGTCCAATATCAGTGGGCAAGGGTTTGTCAAGCAGAGTAGTGAGTTCAATGGCCAAACTTGGCTTGCCGACAGTTTTATTGGGTTTTTTGTTGATAAATGGCTTAGCTAGGCGCGAGACGATGTTTTGTGCTCTGTAGCCCACATTAATTAATAATTTTTTGGTGAGGTTAATCTGCCAAGGCTTGCTCATATTAAGATAAGCCATTGACATTTTGGCAGCAATGTTAGTGCGATGCATGCCTTGTTTGATTAAGATTGACTTCATTTTAATCGATACATCACCAAAATCTATGTCAACGGGGCAAGGTTTTTCGCAGCGATGGCAGATGGTGCAGTGATCGGAAATATCATCCAACTCAACAAAATGGTTAAGTGAGATGCCACGTCTGGTTTGCTCTTCGTATAAAAATGCTTCGGCAATGAGGTTGGTGCCGATGATTTTGTCTCGAGGCGAATAGAGTAAGTTAGCCTCGGGTACATGGGTGGTACACACGTCTTTGCATTTTCCACAGCGAAGACAGGATTTGACCATGTCGTTAATCTCGCCAATTTCACTGCTTTCAAGAATTAAGGCCTCTTGTTCTACTAGATGTAATGAAGGGGTGAAGGCCTTACCAAGACCGCTACCTTCCATGAGTTTGCCTTTATTAAAATGGTTGTTTGGATCAATCTGTTGTTTGTAGGCAATAAATGCTTGCTTGAAGTCGTCGGACAAATACTGATATTTGGTCAGACCAATGCCGTGTTCTCCGGAGATAACACCGCCTAATTTTTCAGCCAAAATCATAATCTCATCCACCACGGTTTCAGCCTTGTGGAGCATTTGTGCATTATGAGAATGAACTGGAATATTGGTGTGAACATTGCCATCCCCTGCGTGCATATGCGTGGCGACAAATAAGCGAACGGTGCGGAATTGATGGTGAATATGTTTAATTTCTTGGCGGATTTCGGCAAACATCTCGCCCATGAGTAAATCATTTAACGGGCGGGCAAATTCAGCCATATAGGAGATTCTATCCTGACCTGTTTGGATTTGTCGAAAGACTTCTTGATCGCTTAGTTGAGTAAGTGATTTTTTCCATCGGCGATGAATACCTGCCAGTAATTCAAGTGCTGGTGTTATTTTGTCTTGAACTAAGTGATTTTCAGTTTTAAAGGTTTTTAAGTAAGTTCGAACCGCTTCAAGCGTGTCAAGTTTATTTTCAATTGAGAGGCGAATGTTTAAGTGCTCAATGCCCTCGCTATAGTCAGCCAATTTATCCAGCGGAATGACCACATCTTCATTGATTTTAAAGGCATTAGTGTGTGCTGCTATGGCGGCAGTATTGGCGCGATCTTGCCAAAAAGATTGGCGCTCGGTAGTTGATTTTGCAACAAAGTATTCGCATTGAACACTTCTTAAAAGATTGCTGGTTTGAATGATAGTAATGTGCTTGTCTAATGAGGCTTGTTCATGGCTAGATAAATCAATCAATAACACCATTGTTGGCAATTCTGATCTATTGGCTTTAGTGGTATAACCAATGGCCTTAATATAGCGCGCATCTAAATGCTCCATACCGACCAAATCGACTTCGGGGTTATCATCGACCGATTGTTTGATTGAAACAATGCTAGATACGGCACCTTTAAGGTCATGGCCAAAAAATTCTAAACATAGGGTGTTAATGTGGGTTAAAGGTTGATGTAGAATAAATTCAGCTGATGTAATAAAGCCATCACAACCTTCTTTTTGAATGCCAGGCAAGCCATCTAAAAATTTGTTAGTAACATCCTTGCCAAGACCTATTTTACGCATATTTTTGGCATCAATGGTTAAGGTGCGAGTGCTAAGTATGGTGCTAGCATCATCTTTGAGTGTGTGAATTTTAAAACTAACAGAGTTTAATAGTTGAATTTTATCTTGATTGTGATTTAGGCGTTCGGCACGTAGCCATGTGCCATCTGGCATAACCATTGTCCAAGATAATAGATTGTCAATGGTGGTTCCCCATCTTAGGGCTTTTTTGCCGCCGGCATTCATAGCCACATTGCCACCAATGGTGCAAGCGTCTTGTGAAGTAGGGTCAACGGCAAATACCAAGCCATGGCGGGCAGCCAATTCACTGACACGCTTAGTGATTACGCCAGCTCCTACATGGACGCTATGAATGCCGTTAGCGTGCTGAATGTCGCCAATAACGCTCATTTTTTCAGTATTAATGACCGCAGTTTGTGCGTGTAATGGGATAGCACCGCCCGTATAGCCAGTGCCACCACCGCGAGGGATGATGGTTAATCCAAGCGATATACAAGTATTGACAATGCCGGCAATTTCAAGCTCGGTGTCTGGGGTGATCACCACTTGTGGATACTCCACGCGCCAATCAGTAGCATCCGTTGCGTGTGATGAGCGTGATAAGGCATCAAAACGAATGTTATTATTACTGGTTACGGCTAGTAAAGCTTTTTTTATGCGTTGTTTTTGATGCTTAAAATCACTTAATCGGTGTTCAAATTTATTGACGGCTCGATCAGCACTTTTGAGCAAGTCTCGCACTTTGGGATTGTCATCAGCGCGGGCGCGTATTAAATCAAGGCGTGAATTAAGCGCCTCAATCAGCGCTTTCCAACGACGCTGGTTTTTAATCAAATCTTCTTGAAGGTAAGGGTTGCGATCCACTACCCACATATCGCCCAGCACTTCAAACAACATACGCGCACTACGACCAGTATTGCGATCTGCGCGTAGCGATTCTAATAATTCCCAAGCTTCATTGCCCAGAAAACGACAGACAACTTCCTCGTCAGAAAATGACGTATAGTTATAAGGAATTTCTCGATATTGCTTCAATTGAGGTAAAGGTGATAAAAAGTGATTTTATTTTACTATAGAGACCTTTGCATAAATATGAATAATCATCAAAAATCCACTTTTCATTCACTTGGCAATTTTTTAAACCCTACCTTAGCTCTGCTAGGGTTGGGTTTAAGAAAATCACCAATTAAAC
>JAJRPY010000082.1 GCA_024280535.1 Gammaproteobacteria bacterium
ATTGGGCCGAGCAATAGAGAGGCTTTGGTGATTTAAGATACCTGAGAAATGGGTGTTGTTGGTTTTTTTGAGTGGGTTTTTAAGGGTTGACTAATTAATCGCAAGGTTTGAGTATATAACAGCCTAACTTATCTGGATAATTGATATATTCAGCGTTCTTCGCTATGTAATTTTATAACCCGTATTTTATAGATTATTGATTTATTTAATGACATGCTAAAGCAGGTGGTTGCTCGAAGATTTATTATCGTAGCTTAAGTCTTGTCGAGTGGATTGGCGTTTAGAGCGTGGTATTTTGTTCTTTTTGCGCTGAACCAACTCTTCTGTTGAGACAATTTTATCAACTGAAACAAGAGAATTAACGCTTTTTTTGATGGACTGAAAGGCTTTGGGTGCTTGAATTTCAACTATTTGCTGAATAATCCATTTTTCATCAGCCTCGGTCATGGCTTTTTGTACTTTTTCGCCGAAATAGCGCATGAATAAATAGTTAGGCTCATTATCAGTAAACGCATAATGACGATAGTCTTTAGCGCGTAAATTGTAAGTGTCTATAAATTCTTGCCAATGGTCTCCTGCGCCAATTCGCTCTTGTTTGTTTTCTTGATAATAGTCTGCTGCTTGCTTGGCAATGGCAATGATTAGTGCTTGACGTTTTTTGTCATCAAGAATATCAAACGCTAATCGGTCGATGCACTGAATTAAATAGCACATATATTCTCTAATGACGTCAAATACTTGTGCTTTTTCAATGACGTAGGCTTGGTTGATTAAATCGGTTAGCTGATTTTTGGTGATGCGCCAAGCGTTAAAGGCCAGTGCGCCAGCTATGTCATCAATGGTTTTTACTTGGGTTTTGTGCCAAGTGCTTTTAACTCTCATGGGTTTTATTTGGTAATTGCCTTGAGGAAGATTTTAACTGATAAATGCCCGCAAGAATTATTCGCACTGATAGTTTTTAAAAGAGCCCAAATCGTGCACTTCATTAAAGCCCATTTGTATTAAATAATTTTTTGCAGTTGCAGAACGAGCACCGCTTAGGCAATACAAAATAACGGCCTTGTCTTTTTTAATGATGTTGGCGGCATTCATAATGCCTTGAAGTGGCAGGCTGATGGCATTAGGCAAAGCACCTCGTGAAAATTCTGCGCTACTTCTAACGTCAACAAGTTGAGCACCCTTGGCTAATAGTTTGCACGCATCAGCGGGCGAAAATGAGTTAAACATAGTATAATTTCCCAAATAATTTTTATTACGAATGCTCTAACCTAAGTTTGAGGTTCAAATCAATATAAGGTAACCATTATATAGTATGTTAAGTAAAAAGCAACTAAGAAATGATATAGAGGCAGTCGCCAAGGCGCTTAAGAAGCGACATTTTTCCTTTGATGTCAAGGGATTAAGCGAATTAGAGAATAGCCGCAAAAAAAATCAGGTTAAAACACAGGCATTGCAAAATCTTAGAAATTCTCAGTCAAAATCTATTGGTAAGGCTAAGGCCGCTGGCGAAGATATTCAGCCATTATTAGACGCTGTGGCTAGTTTGGGTGACGATCTTGATGCGGCCAAATCTGAATTGCAAGAAATTGTGGCTAAAATTGATGAGATTGCCTTGTCAATGCCCAATATTCCGCACGAATCAGTGCCGGAAGGCACCTCTGAAGAAGACAATATTGAGGTGTCAAAATGGGGCAAGCCCAAACAATATGCGTTTGAAGTTAAAGACCATGTTGATTTAGGCGAAAAACTTGGCTTAGATTTTGAAACAGCAGTAAAAATTTCAGGTAGTCGATTTTCGGTGATGACTGGCAATATTGCCCGCCTACATCGTGCCTTAACTCAATTTATGTTAGATCAGCATTCGGAGGTTAATGGCTATGTGGAGGCGTATGTGCCTTATTTGGTCAATGCAGAATCGCTAGTGGGCACAGGTCAATTACCTAAATTTGAGGCAGATTTATTTAAAACCCATTTACACGGCGAAGTGGGTGAGGCCAAAACTTTATACCTTATTCCCACCGGCGAAGTGCCAATCACCAATATGATGCGTGACACTCTTGTTAATGAGGCAGATTTACCGCTTAAATTTGTGGCGCATACGCCCAGTTTTAGATCCGAAGCGGGCGCTTATGGGCGCGATACTCGAGGCTTAATTCGCCAGCATCAATTTGAGAAAGTGGAGTTGGTGCAAGTGGTTAAAGCACAAGATTCTTATGCCACTTTAGAAACATTAACAGCGCATGCAGAGGGTATTTTGCAAGCGCTAGAATTGCCTTATCGTAAGGTGAATTTATGTACGGGCGACTTAGGCTTTTCAGCGGCCAAAACATACGATCTTGAGGTGTGGCTGCCAGGTCAACAGACGTACCGTGAAATTTCTTCTTGTTCTTGTTTTGAAGATTTTCAGGCGCGTCGTTTGCAATTAAGATTTAAAAACAAAGCCACAAACAAGCCAGAATTATTGCATACCATTAATGGTTCTGGTCTCGCTGTGGGCAGAACGTTGGTGGCAATATTAGAAAATCACCAACAAGCAGATGGCAGTATTATGGTACCATTAGCGCTGCAAAATTACATGGGCGGCTTGACAGTCATTACTTAATTTTTTTACACAAGGAGATAAAATGAATTTACTAGATTTAATTATTAGCCCTGCATTAGCAGAAGGCACAACGGGCAGTGTAAGCGACCCATTAAGCGGATTGCCATTTTTGATTATTATGTTCGTGCTGATGTATTTTTTACTCATCAGACCACAGCAAAAACGTGCCAAGGAGCATAAGACATTATTAAGCGCATTAAAAACGGGCGATGAAGTGGTTACCAATGGTGGCATTATCGGCACGGTAGCCTCGGTGGATGAATCATTTGCAACCTTGGTCATTGCTGATGGCGTTGTCGTTAAAGTGCAAAAGCAAGGCATCAATCAAAAATTACCAAAAGGTAGTGCCAAAATTTAACTAACTCAGGCTTTTTTATGAATCAATTTTCCACACTTAAAAATATATCAATTGCATTTTGCTTATTATTAGCAATGTTGTATGCAGTGCCAAATATCTTTGGATCAGATTTGGCGGTTCAGGTGTCTGCTACGGGCGATGCCTCTTTGGCACCAGCGGATTTAGAGCGGGTTAAAAAAATCTTGGATACGAAATCAATCGCTTATAAATCGGTTGAGTTGACAGGGCGTAGGATTTTGGCTCGATTTGCAAATAATGAATCACAATTAACCGCCAAAGACTCGTTAAAACAAGGCTTGGGGCGCAACTATGTTACTGCTTTGAATTTGGCGCCATCGGTGCCATCTTGGCTGGCTGGTTTGGGCGGTAAGGCGATGTCATTAGGGCTTGATCTTCGTGGTGGCGTGCATTTCTTGCTGGAAGTGGATATGAAATCTGTGATTAATACAGCAATCAATAAATCCTATAATGAGTTGCGCGCATTGCTTAGAAAAGACCGACTTTATAAGCGTGTCAAAATTAAAGGCGAGCAGGTAGTTATTTTGTTTAAAACCAGTGAGGCGAAAGCCAAAGGCATTGAGTTAATTGAGCAAGAATTGAACGATTTGCAAGTGTTAGAAGTGTCGTTGGATGATGAGTTGAAAATCAGCGTTGGGTTGACTAAAAAAGCACGAACTGACGTTAAAAAAAATGCCTTAAAGCAAAATATCACCACATTGCGTAATCGTGTGAATGAGTTGGGCGTAGCAGAGCCTATTATTCAGCAGCAAGGGCAGGAGCGTATTGTGGTGCAATTGCCAGGTGTGCAAGATACAGCGCGCGCTAAAGAAATTTTAGGGGCAGTAGCCACTTTAGAGTTTCGTCTTGTTGATGAAAAGAATGATGTCAAAATAGCCGTTCGTTCAGGCAGATCGCCTGCTGGCTCCAAGTTGTATTATTTTAGAGATGGGCAGCCATTGCTACTCAAAACCCGAGTCATTACTACTGGCGAAAATATTACCGGCGCCTCTTCGGGCATTGATTCACAGAATGGCACACCAATGGTTAATATTACTTTGGATAGTGCGGGGGGTCGAGCCATGCTAGACACCACTAAAAAATATTTAAATCATCGCATGGCTGTTGTTTTTATTGAAAATAAAGTGGAGACGGTGCTAGAAAAAGGCAAGATAGTTAAAAAACGCTCCACCACACAAGATATAATTAACGCTGCCACCATTCAAGGTACTTTTTCATCACGCTTTCAAATCACCGGCATTGATAGTGCTAGAGAGGCTAGAAACTTAGCGCTTTTATTAAGAGCAGGTTCATTATCCGCACCAATTGAAATTATCGAAGAGCGCACGATTGGCCCAAGTTTGGGTGCGGATAACATTATCAAAGGGGTGCTGAGTGTGATTATTGGCTTTATTTTGGTGTTAATATTTATGGCAGTTCGCTATCGTATGTTTGGTTTGGTTGCCAATGTGGCCTTGACCCTCAACTTGGTGATGATTGTGGCAGTTTTGTCATTATTACAAGCTACCTTAACCTTGCCAGGTATTGCTGGAATTGTATTAACAGTGGGTATGGCAGTAGATGCCAATGTGCTAATTTTTGAGCGAATTAAAGAAGAGCTGAGGGTTAATAGCGATATTCAAAAAGCCATTTCATCAGGCTATGATAAGGCCGTATTGACCATTGCTGATGCAAATATTACCACGCTAATCGCAGCATTGGTATTGTTTAGTTTTGGCACCGGTCCGGTGAAAGGTTTTGCCATTACATTATCAATCGGCATTGTTACATCAATGTTTACTGCCATCATTGTTTCACGCGCAATAATTAATAAAATTTATGGCAACAAGAAGAAGCTAGAGGAGATTTCAATATGAGTATAACTGCTTTAAAAGTCCCAACAATTGATTTTGTTGGAAGACGCCTATACGCAATTATTTTTTCAACTGTACTGATAGGTATTAGCCTATTTTCATTGGCCACTAATGGGTTAAAACTGGGGATTGATTTTACCGGTGGCACCTTGATTGAAGTGGGTTACAAGCAGAAAGTTGATTTATCTGAGATTAGGTCAACACTTGATCAAGCAGATTTTAAACATGCTAATGTGCAGTATTTTGGTTCGACCAATGAAGTCTTAATTCGTCTCAAGCCGCAAACTATTTCTAGTGCAAAGTTGAGCAGCAAAATTATTCGTCTATTAGGGGATGATGTTGATATTCGCCGTGTTGAATTTGTCGGACCTAAAGTTGGCGAAGAGTTGACTAATGATGGCGGGCTGGCACTGCTGTATGCGCTAATTGGTATTTTAATTTATGTGGCTTTTCGTTTTGAATATCGCTTTGCTTTAGGCGCGATTGCTGCCTTGGTTCATGATGTTGTTGTGACCTTGGGTGTTTTTTCAATCGCCCAGATTGAGTTTGATTTAACTGTGTTGGCAGCTATTTTGGCAGTGATTGGTTATTCCCTAAATGATACTATTGTGGTGTTTGATCGTATTCGCGAGAATTTTTTATCCACGCGACATGTTGACCCTGAAAAAATTGTCAACGGCGCCCTAAATCAAACCCTGTCACGCACTATTATGACCTCGGTAACCACTTTGCTGGTATTGTTAGCGTTGTTTTTCTTAGGTGGTGAGATTATTCACGGCTTTGCGGTTGCCTTGCTGGTGGGTGTTTTAATCGGTACTTATTCTTCAATTTATGTAGCCAGTTCAATGATTCTTCTGATGGGCATTAGCAAGGAAGATTTACTGCCTTCAGAGAAAGAAAAACAAGCAATCGATACAAGACCCTAATTAGTAGGAATATCCGTATTAATATCGATTTTTGGCAACATTAGACCTGCATTAACCCAGTGCAACTTAAAGGCATTCAAAAGATAGTGTTTTTAGGTGCTTTATTAGTGATGAATGGTTGAGGCGGGTTTTTAAAATAAATCCCCTCCTATCAGAGGCTTAGGTTTTAAAAAAACGCAAGTGAATAAGGCGAGATGTTGAGGATTATTTAGCTTCAAATAGTTAATCAACAAAAAGACCGCTAATTAAGCGGCCTTGTCAGTGTGTGAAATTTTTTAGGTGTCTAAGCTTTAAACGTCTCAAATACCAAGCAAGCATTCGTGCCACCAAAACCAAAACTGTTTGACATGACTCGGTTGATAGATTGAATGGTTGTTGAGCGTACAATTGGCACGCCATCAGCCGCCTCATCAAGTTGCTCAATATTAACAGATTCGGCCATAAAATTATTTTGTAGCATGAGTAGCGAGTAAATGGCTTCGTTGACACCTGCGGCGCCTAATGCGTGGCCAGATAATGATTTGGTTGAGCCTACATTGGGTATTTTATCGCCAAATACGGCTTTAATTGCGCCCAATTCTTTGGAATCGCCTACGGGAGTAGAGGTGCCGTGTGCGTTGATATAATCAATCGGGCCGTTGACTGTTGAGATGGCTAATTGCATGCAACGCTCGGCACCTTCGCCTGATGGTGCGACCATGTCATAGCCATCTGAGGTGGCACCATAGCCAGTTAATTCGGCCAGGATTGTGGCGCCACGGGCTTGTGCATGTGCCAGAGATTCAAGCACTAAGGCGCCGCCGCCTCCAGAAATAACAAAACCATCTCGATTAGCATCATAAGCCCTAGAGGCTTTTTCAGGTGTTTCGTTGTACTTAGAAGACAGTGCGCCCATAGCATCAAACAACATGGTTAATGACCAGTCTAATTCTTCGCCACCGCCCGCAAACACCACATCCTGTTTGCCCATTTGAATTTGCTCCATGGCATTGCCGATACAATGCGCAGAAGTAGAGCACGCCGAACTGATTGAATAATTAATGCCTTTAATTTTAAATAGGGTGGATAGGCATGCCGATGTGGTTGAGCCCATGGTGCGTGGCACCCGATATGGACCTACGCGTTTAATGCCTTTTTCCCTTAGTATATCGGCCGCTTCAACCACATTTTGGTTAGAAGCACCACCAGATCCCATAATTAAGCCGGTACGAATGTTGGATATTTGATCCTCGCTTAAGCCAGATTGTTGAATGGCCTGATCAAGTGCAACTGCGTTATAAATGGCAGCATCTGCCATAAAACGTTTCATTTTTCGATCAATGATATGGCTTGAATCGACCTCAACCACTTGGCCAGATACGTGCGATTTAAGCCCCATGTTAGCTTGATCTTCATCAAACTGAATGCCTGATTTTGCAGTTTTTAAAGATTCTAGTACTTCTGCACAATTAGCACCTAAGCTAGAAACAATACCCATTCCGGTGACGACAACCCTGTTCATTAGAATGCACTGGTATCAGTAAACAGCCCAACTTTTAAATCTTTGGCTTCGTAAATAACTCGGCCATCGACGCTCATGGTAGCATTGGCAATGCCCATGTAAAGTTTGCGTTCAATAACGCGTTTGAGGTTAACACGGTAGGTGATTTTTTTGGCGCTGGGTAGCACTTGACCGGTAAATTTAATACTACCTCCTAAGGCACGACCACGACCAGCCCCGCCTAACCAGCCTAAATAAAAGCCAATTAATTGCCACATGGCATCCAGACCCAAGCAGCCAGGCATCACTGAATCTTCGTTAAAATGGCAGGTAAAAAACCATAAATTAGGATTAACGTCTAATTCTGCTATGATTTCGCCTTTGTCGAACTCACCGCCTTTGTTGGCAATGTGGGTAATTCTGTCAAACATTAACATCGGTGGTTGTGGCAGTTGGGCATTGCCTGGGCCGAATAATTTGCCATTGCCACATTGAATTAATTCTTCGTATGAATATGAGTTTTGCATAAAATGTTCTTATTTAAATTTTGATGGTATTATACATTAAAGTCCTTTGTTTATATCATTTATCAAATCGTTTACTGCTTCTAGTCCAACAGAAATCCTAATTAGACCATTTGTAATGCCAGCATCCAGTTTTTCATCATCGTTTAAACGACTGTGTGTGGTGCTGGCGGGATGGGTAATGGTTGATTTGGTATCGCCTAAATTAGCCGTTATTGAGAATATTTCGGTGGCGTTAATCAGCTTAAAAGCAGCCGTTTGACCGCCTTGAAGTTCAAACGACACAATGCCACCAAATCCAGATTGCTGTTTTTTGGCTAATAAATGATGCGGGTGGGATTTTAAGCCTAAATAATGCACTTTTTTAACAGTCGGCTGCTTGTCTAGCCAAGTGGCCAGTATCAATGCGTTAGCACAATGGGCGTTCATTCTCAGACTTAGGGTGTCTAATCCTTTAAACACAATCCAAGCGTTAAAAGCGCTAAGACTTGGCCCAGTAGTACGTACAAAGCCATGCACTTGTTCAATAATAGCCTCATTGCCCAATACCGCACCCGCAAGGCAACGTCCTTGGCCGTCAATATACTTTGTTGCTGAATGAATGACAATATCAGCGCCCAAGGCTAAGGGTTGTTGCAGTGCTGGCGTTAAAATTGCATTATCAACAGCCAATAAAATATGCCGCGCTTTAGTGATGTTGCTCAGTGCTACAATATCAACCACTTGGCCCAGTGGATTAGAGGGGGTTTCTAGTAAAAAGAGCTTGGTATTAGAGTTAATCGAATGCTCCCAAGCGTCCAAATCTGATAAATCCACAAAACTAACACTGATGCCAAATTTGGCAATAATCGTGTTGAGTAATACAATTGAGGTGCCAAACATATTGCGCGAGGCAACTATGTGATCGCCTGTTTTTAATAATGCCATTAAAGTGGCAAAGATAGCCGCCATGCCAGATGAGGTGGCAACACAGGCTTGAGCGCCTTCTAAGGAGGCAAGTTTTTGTTCAAATGCATCCACGCTTGGGTTGGTAAAGCGTGCGTAAATATTGCCAGGCTCTTCTTTAGAAAAACGTTTTGCTGCTTGCTCGGCAGAATTAAAAACAAAACTAGAAGTTAGGAATATGGCTTCGGAATGCTCCTGTTCGCCGGTGGTTCGATAGCCTTCTCGAATTGCCCTGGTGTTAAAATTTAATGGGTTCATGGGGTCATTGACAAAATAGGGTTATTCTACATCATTACAGATTAATTCAGAACTTTCATTAGTGTTGTTTTTGGCCTTAACGGCGTCCGTTCGAGAGGCTTCTATCTCGTCCAAATATGGCTGGTCAATATCGCCGGTGATATATTGACCATTAAAACAGGAGCAATCAAATGTTTGTATGGTTTTGTTGCCTTGTTGGACGCACCAAATTAAGTCGTCTAAATTTTGATAAATGAGTTTATCGGCACCAATAGCTTGGCAAATTTCTTCTGTGGTTTTGCCGTGGGCAATAAATTCTTTGTTGCTGGCCATATCAATGCCATAAACGTTAGGATAGCGTACTGCTGGTGCTGCGGAGGCAAAAAATACTTTATTTGCGCCAGCATCGCGCGCCATTTTGACAATTTGCTGGCTGGTTGTGCCCCTGACAATGGAATCATCGACCAATAAAATATTTTTGCCTTTAAATTCTAAGCCAATGGTGCTGAGTTTTTGGCGTACTGATTTTTTGCGTAATTTCTGCCCTGGCATAATAAACGTGCGCGCAATATAACGATTTTTAACCAAACCTTCGGAATATTTAACCTTTAGTTTATGTGCTAATTGTAAGGCAGATACGCGCGAGGTGTCGGGAATTGGAATGACCACATCAATTTGCTCATTTCCCCAAGTTTTGTCGATTTTGGCCGCTAGACGCTCGCCCATTCGTAGGCGTGTTTTATATACAGAAATATCATCAATCACCGAATCGGGTCGGGCAAAGTAAACAAATTCAAAAATACAAGGCGAATAGTGGGGATTTTTGGCACATTGCTGGATAAAAATATTGCCTTTTCGATCAATAATCACTGCCTCGCCAGGCTTGATGTCTTGGGTAATTTCATAACCAAGTGCTGTTAGAGCAACACTTTCAGAGGCAAGCATATATTTGGTGCCACCATGGGTGGTGCGTTTTCCAAGGATTAATGGGCGAATGCCATGCGGGTCTCTAAAACCAAAAATGCCGTAGCCTGGGATCATACCGATTGAGGCATAAGCCCCTCGAACACGCGTATGCACTTGTTTGACAGAATCAAAAATATCCTGCTCGTTAATGCGTTGTTTTTGCAGTTTGGCGAGTTCGCTGGCGAATACATTGAGTAGAATTTCAGAATCTGAATTGGTGTTAATATGGCGTAAATCTTGCTCGAATAACTCCTGAGCCAGTTGTTTAGTATTGGTAAGATTGCCATTGTGGGCAAAGGCGATACCGTAAGGTGAATTGACATAAAACGGCTGGGCTTCAGCGCCACTTGAGGTGCCAGCAGTTGGATAGCGCACATGACCAATGCCCATATCGCCCAATAAAGTGGTCATATGTTCAGTTCTAAAGGCGTTTTTGACCAAGCCATTTGACTTGCGCATATAAAAACGACCCTTGTGAGAGGTGACAATGCCAGCTGCATCTTGCCCTCGATGCTGAAGAATGGTCAAAGCGTCATAAATATAGACAGCAGTGTCTTTTTTAGTAGTGGATAAAATGCCAACAATGCCGCACATAGCAGGGCTCCTTTAATTGATGTTGATAAAGAGTAAGTAGTTTGATAGTGTCGGTTTAATGTCCGTGGCTAGGTCTTGAAAGAGTCTTAAAACGCCATTTGTGTCAAGCCAATAATATTGTTGAGCAATGCCATCAATGCTTTGCAATACTAGCACCATCATTAAGACAAATAAACTGCCTTTGATTAAGCCAACCAATATACCGCCTATATTATTATTGCGACTATTGATATTACTGGCATTGAGTTTGCTGTCTAAAGCATAGAGTATTTTAAGCGTTTTTTTAAAAAATAAAGACAGAAAACAAGGTTTTGATGCGTCAATTGAGATATTGAGCAGATTGGACACGCCAAAAAATATTCCAGCAATAATGGCAAAGGTGAGGGCAAATGAGAGTGCAATGCGAATTGAAGCATTGGTAGTCATAATATCCATTAAGCCAAAATTAGCCACAATATGAAGATAATCCCAGCTTAATGCTACGGTTGCTAAGAAAAATAGTAAATAGGCAAAAATCTTATTGAGCACACAAGGATGGCTAACGTTTAAAGAGGCTCTGGTGAGTCTATAAAGGGCTCTTTTGATTAACAATACGCCAATAAAAATAACGCCAAAGGCAGTGGCTAACTGTGATTGATCTGATAGCAATAGCCAAGTGATGGCATCGCTGGTAGCCAGTGGCTGATAAAATAACCAAGCCATTATAATGGCAAGTAGTAAAAAGCCAAGATTGATCAGTTCTTTGGCCATACCGCGCCTGAAGCCCAGCATCAAGAATGCAATAAGAATAACCAGCGTCAGCCAATCAGACCAAACCAATTGTTCGATCATAATCCAGATAGTTGCAAAAAATTCAGTCATCAGTTTTTTAAATTATGGTGATAGGTGCGTCAATTTTACAAGATTTTTGTATTTTAAACGTTGTTAATGCATCGGCAACAACATGAAAAGAGCCAAACACCACAATACGCTGATAAACGTGCTGATTGATAGCCTCAGTCATAGTCAATTCAATCGTATCACACACCTTGACAGAGTCTTTTAACCCAAATTGATTAATTAATAATGCAATTTCCGCTGCCCGATTGACACTTAGTGGTGCTATTAGCCAGTGGTCAATTGAGGCTGAAATAGCGTTAATCATTAAAGCAATATCTTTATCTTTAAGGGCAGAAAAGACAGCCAAAGTAGGTTGTTTGTTTTTGTTTAGTTCTTTGGCCAGTGCCTTAACAGCGGCTTCGTTATGCGCCACATCAAAAATAAATTGCAGGTTATTAATATTTTTTATCTGAAAACGCCCATCTAATTGTGCATTTTTTAAGCCCTGATGGATGATGGATTTACTTACCTTAAATTGCCCGTTCAGTTTATGAACGCATAAAGCAGCCAGTGCAGCGTTGTATTGCTGATGATCACCTTTAAGGGTTAGCGTTCCCGAATAAGGCATTGATACAAATTCAAGCAAGGCGCCGATGTTGTCAGCGTGTTTTTGGAGTGACAAGGGCGGGTTTGTATCGCCACAAACACAGGGGCGATTGGCGCGCATAATGCCGGCCTTTTCATGCCCAATCAGCTCACGCGTAGCGCCTAAATAATCCACATGATCAATCGCAATATTGGTAATTACAGCCACATCCGCATCCACCACATTAACCGAATCTAGGCGCCCCCCCAGACCAATCTCTAAAATAGCAATCTCAATTTTTTGCTCGGCAAATATCAGTAGTGCTGCCAATGTTGAGCATTCAAAATAGGTGAGCGTAGTATTTCCCCGAACTTGCTCAATTTTCTCAAAAGCTGTGCAAATTTGTGCATCCGTTGCCGGCACGCCATTAATCACAAAGCGTTCATTGTAATTAAAAATATGTGGTGAGGTAAATTTAGCGACTGAAAAGCCAGCTGTTTGATAAATACTGTCAATGAAAGCAATGGTCGAGCCTTTGCCATTAGTGCCAGCCACAGTAATCAGCGTAAATGGCACCCCTTGGGTAAATAATTTTTTATACACACGGCTAATTCGTGCCAAACCAAGATCAATTTCTTGTGTGTGCAAGTTTTCTTGCCAGTGAAGCCAGTCATCCAGTGTGGTTAGTCTTCCCAAAATTCACCATCAATTGTGTTGTTTTTGTCGTTGGTTTTATTGGATTGACGATTATGGATAAAGGCGGTGTTTTTTTGCGCAAATACTTTGTCAGCGTTTTTGGATAAAATTCGATCAATAAAATACGTCCTAGAAAAAGGCATTAACCCTAATAAACCAATAGTATCCGTGATAAAACCAGGCGTTACTAGCAACACGCCAGAAATTAATATGACCACGCCTTCCATCATCTCAAATGCAGGCGCCTGCCCGTTGGCCATGGCATGTTGGGCTTTTTTCATGGTTGACCAGCCTTGTTGTTTGAGCAGGGTTGAGCCAATCAATGCAGTAATCACCACTAATAAAACGGTAGCAAGCCCGCCAATGGATTCCCCCACCGAAACCAAAACATAAATTTCAAGCAAGGTTATAACAACAAATATTGGAAATAGCATAATTAGCCTCGTGTGTTTATTTTGTGCAGGTAAAAATTAAATCCCAAACCCCGTGCCCCAGTTTTTCGCCGCGACGCTCAAATTTGGTAATGGGTCGGCGCTTAGGTCTTGGTGAATAGGTATGGGCGCTTAGTGTGTTTTTAAAGTGGGCATGATTTTCGAGCGTCTGCATCATTTGTTGCGCGTAGTGTTCCCAGTCTGTTGCCATGTGGACAAAACTATTATGTATAAGTTTATTAGCCATTATATCCATAAATTCATGTTGTACGAGGCGACGTTTATGGTGTTTTTTCTTATGCCAAGGATCGGCAAAATACAGTTGCAATCCGAATAAACTATTGTTTGCAATGTTATTTTTTAACACCGCAACAGCATCTTCTTTGATGATTTTAAGATTGGTTAATTGGTGTTTGTGTACCTCATTAATCAAGCGACCGACCCCCGCCTCATAAACCTCAATACCTAGAAAATTATGCTCAGGTTCATTGATGGCCATGGCTAACAAGGAGTCGCCATTGCCAAAGCCAATTTCTAAAATAACAGGCTGGCGCTTGACAAATACTGTCTTAAAATCAATCAATTGATGGTTTGTCGGTTCAATACCGTATTCAGCCCAAAGATCAGTCAGCCCGTATTTTTGCCCTTCGGTCAGCCTGCCGGAGCGTTTTACAAAGCTTTGAATGTTGCGCATTTTTTGATTGTTCATATTTATGCAAAGGTCTCTCATAAATTGTAATCAATGATTAAGGGTGAATGATCAGAAAAACGCTGGTCTTTATAAACATAAGCATGTTGCACTTTGCCAGTTAAATTTTTGCTCAAAATTTGATAATCAATGCGCCAACCTGTGTTATTAGCCCAAGCCTGTCCGCGATTTGACCACCAAGTATATTGATGCGCCTCTTGGTTGACCTCTCTAAAAGCATCACTATATCCCGCCTCGCCAAATAGCGTGTCCATCCAGGCACGTTCTTCGGGCAAGCAACCAGAGCGTTTTTTATTGGCAGTGAAATTTTTAATATCAATTTCCTTATGCACAATATTTATATCACCACAAATAATATAATCTCGACCATCTTGCTGAAGAGAAAGCAAATAAGGCATAAAACGCTCAGTCATAAAATCCATTTTGTATTGTTGACGCGCCTCTTTAGACGAGCCTGAAGGGATGTAGATTGAAATTACGCTAAGATTGCCAAAATCAGCCTGAATAAAACGCCCTTCAAAATCAAAATCCTCCCAAGGGCTAAAAATAACCTGATCAGGTTCTTGTTTGCAATATAAGCCTGTGCCACTATAGCCTTTTTTCTCGGCCGGCTTGTAAAAAGTGTGTATGCCTGTTGGGTAAAATTTATCGTCTAGCTGATCTTCTTGCGCTTTAATCTCTTGCACACAAACAACATCAGCGTTTTGATTTTTCATCCAAGCAAAAAAACCTTTTCGCTCAGCTGCTCGAATGCCATTGACATTAGCCGTTATAATTCTCTTCATTAAAATAATTTTATAGGAAAAACCATGCAACAATATCAAAAAGACTTTGTAGATTTTATGCTAGAAATTGGCGCGTTAAAATTTGGCGAATTTACCCTTAAATCCGGCCGTATCAGCCCTTATTTTTTCAATGCTGGTGCATTTAATACCGGCAAACATTTGTCAAAATTGGGTAAATTTTATGCCCAAGCCATTACTGAAAGCGGACTGGATTTTGATGTATTATTTGGCCCAGCCTATAAGGGAATCCCACTAGCCACCGCTTGTGCCATGGCACTCAATGATTCATTTAATCAAAATGTACCCTACAGTTTTAACCGCAAAGAGACCAAAACGCATGGCGAAGGAGGCAATATTGTTGGCCATGCACTAACAGGCAATATTTTAATTATTGACGATGTCATCACCGCCGGCACCGCTATTCGCGAAGCAATGGATATTATCACTCACAACGGCGCCACTGCCAAAGGTGTGATTGTTGCCGTCGATCGCCAAGAAAAAGGCAAAGGTAGCCTTTCAGCCATCCAAGAAGTGGAGAAAAATTTTGGCATTCAGGTGCTCAGTATCATCAATTTATCACACCTAATTGATTATCTAAAACAAGGCAACGACCAAGCATTAATTGAGCGTATCGAGGCATATCGTAGTCAGTACGGGGTTTAAATCCAAGATAAAAAAAGGCGCTATTTTAAATATGGTGGAGGGACAGGGGATTTTAAAATACTACTTAAGTGGTTGATTTTAATATATTTAAAAAATAAGTTATTTTTTATACTTGCCTTTATACTCAATTTAAAACAAAGTGCCTATGTTAAAAATTAGTTAATTCTTGATTTTAAAGCCTCGTAAATTTTGTTATTTTCCTTTTTGCCAACTGCCACCACAAAAA
>JAJRPY010000083.1 GCA_024280535.1 Gammaproteobacteria bacterium
AACTGATTATTGTTGCTCGTATTATTAAGGGTTTTCATCTAACCAAACACCTAACCCTTGGGCGCATATTTCCAAATCCCCTTTGAATAGTTTGATTTGTCGTGCCTCATCAAGTGTTACTCCGTGTTTGCTGGCAATGTCGAGTAGGTAGCTGAGCAGTGCTTTTTTAATAGCCTGATGGCGATGCTGGCTGGTTTGATGAGCCTTGGCAATGGCAACAAAGCCGTTAATGTGTTGTATGAGCATTTTGGCAGATGCTTGATTAAAAGTAATTTGATTAAAGTGGGTTAAATAAGCGGTTTTTGGGTTAAGTGTCATAAGTTGGTTGATTGTCTTAATCCAAGCTGCTGGGTCAAATTGTATGGGGGTGGTGGGTGGGAAAATGAGCGTGCCTTGGTCAGTGTCAAACTCTCGGTAACTAACGCCCAAAGTATCCCCTGAAAAAATACCTTGGGAAGTTTTATCCCAGATACATAAATGATGTCGGGCATGTCCTGGGGTATCGATAAAGGCTAATAGTCTGCCGCCAAGGTTGAGCGTATCGCCAGCTTGTTTGATAATTACTCTTTCTGCTGGTGCGGGGATTAAATCGCCTAAAAACTGCTTAAAAAACAGCTCACCATAGACGCCAATCACACCAGCGCGCAGTTTAGAAGGATCAATCAAGTGATGCGCACCACGCTGGTGTACGTAAATATTGGCATTAGGCAAGTGCCTGAGTAATTCGCCAGCACCACCCGCATGGTCTAAATGAATATGTGTAAGGATAATATAATCAACCGATTCTCGACTGATATTTTTGGCCTCCAGCGTGGCCAGTAGCGTCGGTACGGATAAATAACAGCCAGTATCGATAAAAGCGGCTCGGTGGTTATTTTCTATTAGGTAGGCGGCAACAAAATCAGAGCGCATGTGTTGTGTGTCAATGCAAGTAATATTGAAGGGCAGTTGATGATAAATGGGTTTCATAGGTTTATTTTAGAGCAAAAAAAACCGCCTAAACAGACGGTTTTTTAACGATTGTTAGTAGGGGTTAGAAATCGCCTTCTGCGCCCCCGTTTTGAATGGCAGTCATGACACGCTGAACTTCTAATGCCTTTTCTAATAAGGAATCAGGCAAAGGCGCGCCACCATAAATCATCGCATTCATATCAAGTGTGTATAGCCATCTTTGACCATCTTGAGCTTCGATTAGAGCTATTCGACACGGCAGATAAGCTGAAAATGCGTCTGAATGATCGACCATGGTCATAGCAGTACGAGGCGAGCAGTATTGGTAGATTTTAAGAAACCTTTGTTTTTCACCTGTTTGTAATTCGACCATCTCAGACAGTGGCAACATACCAACAGAGCGAATACCTTCAGCGGTGGCAATGCTTTCCATGGCCTCTTCAACGTCTGCATTTGAAACATCATCAGCCACTTTAACGCGAACAATGGAAGCCATGGTAATGTCTCCGGTGTCTAGTAAAGTGTTGGTCATGGGCATATAGACTTTGCTCATTGCATCTGGGTGTAATTTTGGTGACACCATTTCGCTGATGATTTTGTTTGTTACCCCGTAGTTAATTTGAAGTGATACACCATAGTACACCGTGATGGCTCCGATGATGATTAGCACCCATTTAATGAAATTAATAATTCCGCTCATATTCTCCCCTTTTTGTTTGATTAAGTTATAAAACCTTGGTTATTTTACCACTTTTTGATAATACGCGGGTGAATTTTAAACTCTGAGCCCGTTAAAGACAATATTGGTCAAACTAACCACGCCAACAATATTGCCTTGATCAAGCACCGGGCATCTGGATAAACCAAAATGGGAAAGCAGTTCTGCACAATAGCGAATGTCCATATCAGGATGCACTGAAATCACCGGCTTGTTCATAATCTCATAAATATTAACACGGTCAAGTGCGCGATCTTTGGCAATGACTTTTGAGGCAATATCGGCAATTAGCACCACGCCATATTCATCATAATCGTGCGATTTATCCACTAAAATCATCTTGGTTTTTTTGTGTTGCATATCATTAAGTGCTTGCTGAACGGTGGTTTTTCCATTGACAATATCGACCTTGGTCCACATCACATCTTTTACAAAAGTTGGTTTATTCATTATATTTTCTCCTCTACAGTGTGTTCTAGTGCTTGTATTTGATGCATGACACCAACGGCGTCTTCTACATCAATCTGAAAAGCAATGCCTTCATTGGAATTTTCTTCAAAATTACCAGCATCGGCAATATTTTCTAATATTTCTCTGGCAAGGTGTTTTTCTACCAGTAATAATAATACATCTTTGGGGGTTTCTAGGCTTAATCCAAGAAATGTTTTAGTATGCTCGAGACCTTCTCCTCGCGCTTGAGAAATGATGGTGGATCCTGTGGCGCCTTTGTCTCTAGCAGCGTCAAGGATTTGGTCGGTTTTGTCACTATCAACAAAAGCGATGATTAACTTAAAATGCATAATGCCTCCGGTTATGGGTTGGGTTTGTCATGGTTTAAAAAATGGATTATTTTCACATAGGCTAGTACGCTAATAATGGGAAATAAAGAGGCAAAAGCAATCAGTCCAAAGCCATCTATTAATGGGTTTCGACCTTCAATAGCGCTGGAAAGTCCTAGACCTAATGCGGCAATAATGGGGACGGTAACAATTGAGGTGGTGACACCACCAGAATCGTACGCCAATGCAATGATGCTTTTGGGTGAAAAATAAGTTTGTATTAGCACCAATACATAGCCACTGATAATAAAATAATGTAGCGGCCAGCCAATAACAATTCTAAAACTGCCTAGCGCAATGCCAATAGCTACGCCAATGGCCACGGTAATACGCAATGCCTTAACTTTGATAAAGCCACCCGATACTTGATTGGCTTTAATGGCAACGGCTAATAAAGAAGGTTCGGCAATCGTTGTTGCAAAGCCAATACATCCGGCAAAAATATAGACCCAGTAATAACTTTGCCAATGAGCAGGATTGTGAATAAAATCAGCCGAAGTTAGCTGGGTTGCCATGAGTTTTCCAAGTGGGAAAGTGCTTGTTCTAGCCCAATAATCAAAAAAGCCAGCCCAATCCAAACCAAGATAAAACCCACTATAATGCGTTTTAAGTGGGGAATTTTTTGTTTAAGAATTAGCACTTGAAAACCAAACAAAATCCCCACAATAGGCAATACTGCCCAAAGCGTTTGAATGAGATCGTGGGTTAGATTAATCATTGAAAAATGCCAAATAACATAATGGCAATAATAGGTAATAAAGAGGCGATAGCAATCATACCAAAGCCGTCGATGAGTGGGTTTCTGGCGCGAATACTGCTACTTAGTCCGACTCCAAGTGCAGTAAGTAAAGGCACGGTAATAGGCCCGGTGGTAACGCCGCCCGCATCATAGGCAATGCCAATAATAAAATCGGGTGCCAAGAATGTGGCAACAATTACCAATAAATAGCCGCCAATAATAAGATATTGTATGCTCCAGCCTTTTAAAATCCTAATCACGCCGATAACCACTGATAGCCCAACTGCCACTGCCACCGTGTAGCGCAAGGTTTGAGAATACTCACCCAGTTCGGTTGCTGTGGTGATAATGCCGCCTATTTGTGCCACTTTTGCTGCCTCATTAGCCATCACAATTAAATCAGGTTCGGCAATGGTGGCACCAAATCCCAAGGCAAAGGCAAAGGTGATTAGCCAAATAATAGAGCCTTTTTTCACAAAAGAAAATGCCAGCACTTCGCCAATGGGGAATAAACCCAGTTTTAGACCGTGCATAAATAGCGTTAAACCGATTAAAATAAAGCCACCACCAACAAGGATACTGCTTAAATTTGGAATGCTTTGTTGCAAAACAACGATTTGAAAAAATGCAATCACCAAGACAATTGGTGCCAAATCCTTTGCACTATCGGCAAGATTGTTGGAAAATTGATAAAGCGTTTTTCTCATAAGTGTGTTTTTATAGGTACACTGAATTATAATGGCTGGTTATGAAAAGTATTGTCTTAATTAACGGAAAAAAACAACGCAAACTAAACACCTTTAATCGTCTGATTCAGTTTGGCGATGGTTTGTTTGAAACCTGTTTAGTGGTTAATGGCCAATTAATATTAGCCCAGCAACATTTTCAGCGCTTAGAAAAGGGCGCTGAACGCTTGCAAATACAGCCAGTTAAACGCTCTATATGGCTCAAAGACATTAGCAAGGCGGTGGCAATGGCTAAGTTGGATTCAGCAGTGGTAAAAATACTATTATCACGCGGTGAAAGCGAGCGCGGCTATGGCTTTAGCAAAGATATGCAATCCACTCGACTGGTAATGGTGAGCAAAATGCCCCGTTTACCCGAAGCGTCCCATTTGAGTTTGTGCGATAGTGGCTATAGTATTAATCAGCTATTGGCTGGCATTAAACATTGCAATCGATTAGAGCAAATATTAGCGCGCACCCAATTAAAAACACAAGATTGTATAATGCTTGACCCTCAGGGGCAAGTTATTTCAGTTACTCAAGGTAATATTTTTGCGATTAAAAATGGTGTATTGCTAACGCCTAGTCTGGTGCAATGCGGCATAGAAGGCACCAGACGACAGGTTATTATTGAGCTGGCAAAGGCGCATCAATATGTGGTTAAAATTTGTCCGTTGAGCGTAGCAGCGCTGCTTGATTGTGATGAGGTGTTTATTACTAATAGTGTGATGGGCATTCAGCCTGTTGGTCAAATTAATGAAAAAACCTATACTCAATGCACAATAACCCATCAACTCATCAAGTTGTTTGAGGCGCATATCTCAACTCATAAAAATTCAATAAGATTAACCCCTAAAAAGCGCCGAGGTAAATTTGTCGGCTGGTTTATGGTGAGTTTGCTGCTGGTTTGGCTGTTGTGGGTTGATAATATTAACGCGTCAAAAGCCGTTATTTATCAAGTGCCAATAGGTGCCAATATGCACACAACGGCCAATAATTTGAAACGCCTTGGGTGGATTAATTCCGCCTTGTTTATGCGCTTGGTAGCCAAATTATCAGCCACAGATGCGCAGTTAAAATCAGGCTATTATGAGTTGACTCCAGATATGAGTGTTTATCAACTGCTTGATGATTTTGCAAGTGCAAATGTGGCCATTAGTAATATTAGTTTGGTTGAGGGGCAGACAGTGCGTGAATATTATCATCTGCTTAGTCAGCATCCAGCATTGACAAGCAACTATTCACTGCAAGAAACACTGGAAAAAACACCAGTCAACTCGCCTTATGAAGGGTATTTTTGGCCGGATACTTACCGGGTTAATTATGGCGATAGTGTGCTGAGTGTGTTGAATCGGGCACAGGCGATTTTGCAAGAAAATTTAAATAAGGCTTGGAACAATAGAGCCAAAAATTATCCACTAGTCAGTGCCGATCAGGCCTTAATTTTGGCCTCTTTGATTGAAAAAGAAACCGCAAATAATGCTGAAAAGCCTAAAATTGCCAGTGTTTTAATCAATCGACTGAATAAAAATATGCGCCTGCAAATTGATTCAACCGTGGTTTATGCGCTGGGTGATGCTTATACAGGCAAACTTAGTAAGCAAAATCTTCAAATTAAAAGCCCGTATAATACGTATCGAAATAAAGGTCTGCCGCCTAGTGCGATTGGTTCGGTGGGGCAGGATTCGTTACGTGCTGCTTTGCATCCATTAAACACAGAATATCTATTTTTTGTGGCTAAAAAAGATGGCAGCCACGCATTTTCAAAAACTTACAAACAACACTTAATCAACATCAAGAAGCATCTAAAATAATTGTATGAAAAAAGGAAAATTTATCACCATTGATGGCGTTGAAGGCGCGGGCAAAAGTACACAAATAAGTTTTATTGGTGACTATTTGCAGGCAAAAGGCATTAATCTTATATTAACTCGAGAGCCAGGTGGCACCGATTTGGGTGAAAAAATTCGCCAATTGTTGCTCAGCACCAATACTCAGGCTATGCAGGGCAATAGTGAGTTGTTATTGATGTTTGCGGCTAGAAATGAACATATTCATCAAAAAATTATCCCAGCACTTGAAAGAGGCGATTGGGTTTTGAGCGATCGGTTTACCGATGCCTCTTATGCTTATCAGGGCGGCGGTCGTCAGCTGGATATTGAGCGTATTGAGCAATTAGAGCAGTGGGTTTTGCAAGGCTTTGTGCCTGATATGACGCTATTATTAGACGTGCCTGTTAAGCAGGGTATGTTGCGCGTAGAATCACGAGGCAGCAAGGATAGAATTGAACTTGAGGCTGTGGATTTTTTTGAGCGTGTGCGGCAAGCTTATATTGCCAGAGCAGAAAAATACCCGCAGCGCATTAAACTGATTGATTCGTCCAAAACAAAAGCGCATACCAGTGCGCAAATAGCACAAATGTTGGCAAACTTATGAACCTACCTTGGCACAATTCAGCACTGGCAAAGTTGCAACAGATGATAGCGCAAAATCACCTGCCTCATGCCTTGCTTGTTACTGGTGCGGAAAAAATTGGAAAATTTGAGTTTATGCAACAATTGGTAGGCATTTTGCTGAATGATGATGAGATTATTAGAAGGGACAATGTGCTGGAGGATATGACTCATCCAGTGCTGATTAGGCGTTCTAATTATCCTAATATGATTTATTGTCGTGCCAATGAGATTAACGAAAAAACCAAAAATGCTTCCAAAGACATTCGCATTGATCAAATTCGGGCATTTTGTGAGGCATTAAACAAAACTGCTGATGACTTGCAAATCGGTGTGATTTTTTATGGCGATCAAATGAATGTCAGTGCTGCCAATAGTTTGTTAAAAACATTGGAAGAGCCTAGGGACAATACGTTGATTATCATTCTGGCACATAATCTACAAAATTTGCCCGCAACTATTGTATCGCGCTGCCAAAATATTCACATTGCACCCAGTTATAGCGAGCAAACCCAGCAATGGATCACAGCACAGTTGAGTAAATCTCAGCAAGCTGATTTTGACGTAGAGCAATTATTGGACAATACGCATGGCGTGCCTTTTAAGGTGTTAAGCGAGTTATCTGATGGCAGTTATGCTGCTTATCAAGCATATCAAAATCAACTATTAAGCATAGCCATTCACCCGCTGATGATTCGTCAAACTGAAGTGTTTGAAGGTCATGAATTAGAGGTATTGAATTGTTTACAAAACTTAGTAATTGAAGCCATTCGACTGAAAACCAGCCATCAAGAAGGCGGATCAGTTGAGTTAAATCAAGTCGTTCAAGCGGCTAAATCAGAATTTTTGTTTAAATTGCTAGAGGATATATATTTAGCCATTCGTTTGGCAAAAACCAGTGTTAATAGCAAATTATTATTGGATAATATTTTAATTGTGTGGTCGCACATTACCCATTTAAAACAATATCCGCCAATCAATGTTAATTATTAGGAGCCAGTATGAGCCAGTCAGATGTATTGTTCGAACAAGCCAAAAAAGTTATTCCAGGGGGGGTTAATTCCCCCGTTCGCGCCTTTAATGGCGTGGGCGGTAATCCGATATTTTTTACCAAGGGCGAGGGGGCTTATTTATTTGATGCGGATGATAAAAAATATATTGATTATGTTGCATCATGGGGGCCGATGATTTTGGGTCATGCCAATCAAGCAGTGGTCGAGGCCGTTAAAAAAACTTTGGACAACGGCCTTGGATTTGGCGCACCCACACATATTGAAACTGCCTTGGCAGAAAAGGTGTGTGAATTGGTGCCGTCCATTGATATGGTGCGTATGGTCAGCTCGGGCACCGAAGCCACGATGAGTGCTATTCGTTTAGCACGTGGGCATACAGGTCGAGATAATATTATTAAATTTGAAGGTTGCTATCACGGGCACTCTGATTGTTTGTTGGTGAAAGCGGGTTCAGGCGCATTAACACTTGGCGTACCGACTTCGCCAGGGGTGCCTGCTGATTTTGCCAAGCATACGCTAACGCTAGAATACAACAATATTGACCAAGTGCGCGATACATTGGCTAAAGTCGGCAATGAGGTCGCCTGTATTATTGTTGAGCCAGTAGCGGGTAATATGAATTGCATTCCACCAGTGCAGGGATTTTTACAAGGGTTGCGTGATGTATGCGATGAATATGGGGTTATTTTAATTTTTGATGAGGTGATGACGGGTTTTCGTGTAGCGTTGGGCGGTGCTCAGGCGTTGTATGGCGTTAGCCCAGATTTGACCACGTTGGGCAAAGTAATTGGCGGTGGTTTGCCAGTGGGTGCTTTTGGCGGTAGGCGCGATATAATGAGTTCAATCGCACCACTTGGCCCAGTTTATCAGGCAGGAACCTTGTCGGGCAATCCGATGTCTATGTCAGCAGGTTTGGCGATGTTGAATGCTTTATCGACCGATGCAGCGTTTTATACTAAATTGAATGCTAAAGTAAAAAGGCTAACTGACGGTATTCTTGCCAAAGCCAAAGTGCATAATATTGGTATGACGGCGAATGTAGTTGGTGGTATGTTTGGTTTGTTTTTTACACAGGCTAGTGCGGTGACTAACTTTAAGCAAACCTCACAATGCGACGTTGAGCGTTTTAAGAAATTCTATCATTTGATGTTAGCAGAAGGGATTTATATGGCGCCTTCGGCCTATGAAGCTGGGTTTGTCTCTAGCGCGCATACAGAGCAAGATATTCAGGCGACCATTGATGCAGCAGAGCGTGTTTTTGCGCAGTTATGAAAATGACTATTAAGGAGCAATAATGGCGCTGGCAATTTTTGATTTAGACAAGACACTGATTGATGGTGATAGTGATTTTCTTTGGGGGGAGTTTTTAAGTGAGATTGGCGCGGTAGATGTGGATATTTATCAGCGTAAAAATCAATACTTTTTTGATCAATATGCCCTTGGAAAGCTTGATATTAATGAATATTTGGCATTTTGTTTGGCGCCATTGTCGCAACATAGCCGAGCTACTTTAGAGGAATGGCATCATCGTTTTATGCAAACAAAAATTGAGCCGATTTTATTGCCCAAGGCTCAGCTGGTTATTGATAAGCATAAAGCACAAGGTGATACTGTTTTGGTTATTACTGCCACCAATAGTTTTGTGACGGCGCCGATTGTGAAACGCTATGGTATTGAGCATTTATTAGCCACCAATCCTGAGGTAAAAAATAACAAATTTACGGGTAAAGTGGTAGGTGAGCCTTGTTTTCAACACGGAAAAATAACCCATTTAAATCGCTGGCTTGAGAAAACTGGTGAAAATATGGCAGAATCATATTTTTATTCTGATTCGCATAATGATTTACCTTTGTTAGAATTGGTAGATTATCCGCAAGTTGTGCATGGCGATGAGTGTTTAAATAAAATAGCCAAAGAGCGAGGCTGGCCCAGTTTGGATTGGCATTAAATTTGCTAATATTTAGATGTAAAAAAAACCTCCTTTCGGAGGTTTTTTACTATATTAGTAAAAAATTTTTACATATATAAATGATGGTCGCCCGAAGCCGCCTCATCAAAGTACTTGGCAGCGCCTGCAAATTCAACGCCATCAACAAAGTCAGATTTATCATAACCGAATAATTCAACTGTCATTTCACAGGCAATGAATTTAACATCAAATTCTTGGCACATTGCGCGTAACTCTTCCATCTTAGCAACGCCATGTTTGGCCATGGTTTTTTTCATTAAGAAAGTAGCCATCCATTCAGTGCCAGGAATTTGCCAAAAAAGATTAGGCAGTTTAGGGCCGAAATCAATTTTTTGTAACCACTTAGGACCAAATGGCATTTTCATTGGCATAGCAGGGTTACCGATGGGAGAAACTCTCAACTTTGAGGTGTCTTTTAATAAAAGATTTAAGCCGTAAAAAGTAAAGAAAATGGTGACCTCTTTATCCATTGCAACGCCAGTGGAGGCAATGATGAACGGGGGGAATGCCCAATCAAAAGTGCCCTTGGTGGCGATGATAGTCATCTTGTTGTTATCTGTATTTGCCATGATTGTTGTCCTATAAAGCGATTATGAATTAAGCTTTTTCAATCGTAAAGATGTATTTTCCACCCTCTTCAGCGGTAGAAATAAGCTTGTTGCCGGTTTGGTTGCAAAAAGCCTCAATGTCTTTTACAGAGCCAGCATCGGTAGAAATGACGTCTAAAATTTTGCCAGCATCCATTTTTGATAATGCTTTTTTGGTTTTTAAAATTGGTAATGGGCAGTTTAAGCCTGATGCGTCTAAAGTTTCGTCAGCCATTGTGGACTCCTTATATATTAAAATTAATAAAATCCTATCTTTTGAAAAGATAAGTCCGTTTATTTTAGTCGCACAAGGACGGATAGTCAAATATAATAACGCAATGATTAAACGAATATTATTAGTATGCCTTTTCAGTGTTAATGTCAACGCATTAGAAATCCCTAAGTCGCAATTAAGCGAATCTTTACAAGAGCAAAAACAGGGTAATGAATTTTTGCAAAGTATTTGGGATACCAATCAAGTTGTTCTTGATGTAGAAGCCCAAGTTTATTTAAAATTATTAGGCAATCAGTTGACTAAATATAGTGAAAATCCCAATAAGCATTTTGATTTTTTTATGATTGATGAGGATAATATTAATGCGTTTGCAGGGCCTTATGGCTATATTGGCGTGCATCTTGGCACACTGCTGCGTTCGGATTCTGAGTCTGAATTGGCGGGGGTGTTGGCACATGAAATCTCGCACGTTACCCAAAATCATTTAGCGCGTTTTGATGAAAAAACCGATAAGCAAAGTTATATTATAGCGGCAGGCCTGTTGGCAGCAGTATTGGCCAATAATGCTAATGCCTCGCAAGCCATTGTGACTTCTGCTGTAGCAGGCATCACGCAACAAAACATTAATTTTACGCGCGAACATGAGTGGGAAGCGGATAGAATTGGAGTCAAAATATTGTCAAAATCAGGGTTTGACCCTAATGGAATGGCACATTTTTTTGAAAAATTAGAAGATGAACCCGACGCGCAGGAGTTTTTGCGTTCACATCCATTGAGTATTAATAGAATTGCAGGTGCCATGCGGCGTTCAATCCAGCCAGATGAGGGCTATCGGGCAGATTCATTTGATTATACTAGCATCAAAGCAAGGCTTTATTATCATCAACATAAGCGTATTAAACGTGAAGAAAATAAAGATATTACAATATATATGCAAGCTTATGAGGCGTTTGAAAAGCAAAAATATGGGGTGGCTAAAAACCATATTGATCAGTTGTTGTTGATTAATGCGCACGATGCGAGTTATATTTTGGCAGGCAGGATTTATTCAAAACTCGCTAAATTAGACCAAGCCCAGCAATATTTTTCACATACTAAGCAGGGTGAATCTAGTATATATTATGCGGCAAAAGCCTATTTGGATAATCAGCAAACTCAACTAGGGATTGATTTATTGAAGACTTATTTAAAGCAACATAGTGGCACTTATCAATCCTATAAGTTGCTGTCTTTGTTGTATGTTGAAAATTCACAATTAGATCGTGCGCATATTTATAATGCTGAAGCCTTGGTGTCGCAAGGTCGGCTTAGGCAGGGTATCGGTCGTTATGAGCGTGCAAAAACTACTACCCGTTCGCAGGATTTGATTGATGTGATTGATGTTAAGATTGAGCGTTTGGAAAAACTGATTGATTTGTATGAAGGTTTGCTTTAGTTGGTTTGTTGAGCGAGTGTTTTTAGGCAATTGAGATAGGCTTGCTGATTGATGGGTGAGTTGTTTGTTTGGGATGAGAAAATCATCTCGGCAATGCAATCCATCATTTTGTGTTCGGCGTCGTGAGGGTTGCCAACAGTGCTAACGATTGTTTGATATAGTTGGTTAATGCCATCAGGCTGATTAATGGATAGTTGCTCCCTAAGGGCAAGATGCAAATTAATATGCAAAAAAGGATTGACCTCGCCTTGTTCTGGGTAATAATCAGATTCAATATGTTGGATTAATGCATGATATTCTGGGTGGATTTTAATGATTTGGGTGAGTTGATTTTCTAATGGGTCGAGGATTTTTTTGTCAAGAAATTTTTGCCAAGCGTTAGCAAGGAATTGGCGCTGCTGTGTTCTGTCTTGCGTGTAGAGCATTTTTTTAAATCCAATTTTTATTTAGGATGAGTGCAAAATACTGCCAATATCCAGCCAAAAAGAATGACTATTTTTAGCAGGCAGGCCGAATGTAACGTTAGGCTAGGTTTTTTTCTTCGTATTCACACAAATCAAGCAAAATACACTCATCGCATAATGGCGAGCGCGCTTTACAAGTATAGCGACCATGTAAAATCATTAAATGATGTGCAGGTACCCTGTGTTCATCAGGAATAAATTTAATCAGTTTTTTCTCTACTTCAAGCACGGTTTTACCACTGGCAATGGCTGTGCGATTAGCCACACGATAGATATGTGTGTCAACCGCAATAGTAGGGTGTCCAAAGGCAGTATTTAGTACAACATTGGCAGTTTTACGACCAACGCCAGGTAAGGCTTCTAACTCTTTGCGTGTTTCTGGTACTTTGGAATCATGCTTGTCAATTAAAATCCTACAAGCTTGAATAATATGCTTGGCTTTTGAATTAAACAAGCCAATGGTTTTGATGGTTTCTCTTAGCGTGTCTTCGCCTAATTCAAAGATTGCCACGGGGGTATTGGCAATTGGAAACAACCTATCGGTTACTTTATTAACACTTTTGTCCGTTGCTTGAGCAGATAGAGTAACGGCCACTAGCAGCTCAAATGAGGTGGTGTAATTTAATTCTGTTGTTGGGTTGGGTGTCTTGCTTAGCAACCTTTCAAACATTTCAAAGCGAGTTTCAGCGTTCATTATTCTCTTTTGTTAAATCGTCAATGAGCAAAGATTATACCCGATAATCAAATCAATAGCAAAATAGCCGAATTCAAACATACCTGCCCCTTATTATCCAAGTTTTTAGCAGTCATTACACACGCAAAGTTTTAATCTATCAAGACTATATGGCGTGTGTTGAGCGGAAAATTAGAGCATTATGGTTTTTATGGCTATTTTGTTAAGTTAATGCGAGTGCCCATCCTCTAGGTGGGTGTTGCTAGGCTTAGGCGTAACGGGTGCTTCTGTATGTTCAGTATTATCGCTATGCGTATGTCCGCCATCGCCAACTAATTGGGTGTATTTGACAGCAGACATACCTTTAAATTTTTCTAAAAATGCCACCATTTCCCATATTTGCTGGTCGGTGTGGGAATCGCCCCATGCTGGCATACCAGTCATTTTTAGCCCATTTTTAATAGTCCAGAATGTGTTGCTGGCGCCGTGACCTGTGTGGTTTTGTTGATAAAACACAGGGGCTTTAGGATATAGCCCAAGACTTAATTCGGTTGATTCTTCAACAGGGGATAAATGGCACTGGGCACACATGGCGTCAAAGTTTTTCGCGCCATTTTCAATCATAGCGGGTGCTGATAAATCAGGCACTTTAATATCATGCGCACGTACTGTAATAGAGCGCTCTTTGACAAACGCTAGTAATTTCGTGGTGATATTCCAATGTTTGTCTTTGGCGGATATATTAAATGCCCCAAACCAAATCAATGAGAATAATAGACCAACAATAACCAATATTTTTAATAAACTTTTCATTTTATACTCCAAAATAAATAACAATAATAAGACATCAATCTGTCGGTTAAACACCAAGCACAACCTGATAATAAATGCTGGGCAAAGTGTTTAATTGTCAGATTGATGCGTCTTATATTAAATTAACTTAAAACCAAAAACGCACGCCAGTGACCAGTTGTGTGTCTTTAATATCCTCATGCTCAGCCAAGGAAAAATCAGCAGTATTGCCGTATTTTCTCTCCCAATTAATGCCGATATAAGGGGCAAATTCACGGGTCACTTCATAGCGTAATCTTAACCCTGCTTCAATGCTAGATAAGCCTTTTCCTGTACCTGTTGGCTCATCATCTTTACTAAAGGCATTAATTTCTACTTCGGGCGATAGAATCAATCGTTGACTGAACATATATTCATATTCAGCCCCTAGGCGTACGCCCAGTTTGCCAGATTTGCCTACAAATAAGGAAGCCTCAACCTCAAATAAATGAGGTGTTAAACCTTTGGCAGTAACCACTCCCCAATGGCGTTGTGGTGTGGGTTGAAAGTCTTTTTTCACTCCAAATTGTATATCCCAAAAAGGGGAAACTGCGGTTGAGTAAAGCAGTTGCAATTCAGAACTTTCAGTCTTCCCTGCCACTTGTTCGCCGCTGGTTTTAAGCCAAAATTTGTTTAAATCTTGACCTATCCAAGCATCAATATTCCAAGCTTTAGGATTAGCACCCTGTGTACTACGCAATTCCACCTCCCCCATCACTTTGGTTAAGATAGGGTCATCATTCATACCGCTTGCAAATGGCTGTGACATCAAAGCAACTAGGCAGCTGGCAGTTATTATGTTTAAATATTTCATTTTATTCTCCGTTAATTAAACCACATCCACACGACGAAACATCCCTAACATGTGATACAACAAATGACAATGATATGCCCACGAGCCTTTAGCATCCACCTTAACTCGGTAACTAATCTTTGCCCCTGGTTGCACAATCACCGTATGTTTGCGTGGGATATACATATTATCGCCTGTC
>JAJRPY010000084.1 GCA_024280535.1 Gammaproteobacteria bacterium
AGCACCCAAGGTATCGCCATGATAACCGCCACGAATGCTAATCAGCCGATGCTTATTTTTTTGACCCTGATGGTGCCAATATTGCAGTGCCATTTTTAGTGCCACTTCAACTGCTACAGAGCCTGAATCGGTAAAAAAAACCTTGGTTAGATTATCTGGCGTGAGCTGGATTAAGGTGTCGGCCAGTTGAATGGCAGGCTCATGGGTTAAACCACCAAACATAACATGTGACATTTTTTGCAATTGGGTAATAACCGCTTGATTTAGCACCGGATGGTTGTAACCATGAATGGCACTCCACCAAGAACTCATGCCATCAATAACGCGCTGATTGCCTGCTAAATTTAGATACACGCCCTCGGCTGATTGAACCACGTGGGCGCTGACTTCGTTTGGAATTTTGGCATAAGGATGCCAAATATGCGTTTGATCAAATGTACTCATATTGTGTTACAAATAATGGCTCAATTCTGCCATAGAATCAATCACCAAATCAGGCTTGCTATCAGCAATATCATTGCCATGATTATAGCCGTATGATAGGCAGATAATCTCAAAACCAGCGGCGCGCGAGGCTTTGACATCACTTATTGAATCGCCCAACATTAAGGCGTTTTTTGGGTCAACGCCAAAAAATTCAGCACTGTGGAGCAGAGGCAATGGGTCGGGCTTTTTCTTAGCCAAAGTGTCGCCAGAAACAACCAATCCAAAATAATCAAAAATGCCCAAATCTTTTAAGAGTGGTAGGGTGAATTGTGCCGCTTTATTAGTCACACAGCCGAGCGTATAGCCTTGTGCTTGCATATAGTCCAAGCCTTCTTTCACGCCGTCATATAGGCACGAACGCACCGAAGTATTTTTTGCATACAAGGCCAAAAAAATCGGATAGGCTTGATCAAATTCTGCTTTAATCGGCGTGCCTTCTAACTCGCCTGTTAATGCCCTTTCCACCAATTTAGGCACACCATTACCGACCCAATGACGCACTTTTGCCTCGCCCCAAGTCTCTTTGCCCATGGCTTTCATGGTTTCATCGACGCAATAGGTCAAATCAGGCACACTATCGACCAAGGTGCCATCGACATCAATCATAATTAAGGCTGGATTAAATTTTTTTGTAGTCATATTAAATCTCTCTTTGTTTAATTGGGTAGAATAGTCACAGACTAAATTAAAATAGACCTATGTATTAATTTGCCAAGGTCTTTAAAAAAAACATTGTAATGAAAAACTCAACAACAATTGGCTTTATTGGCGCAGGGAATATGGCTTATGCCATTATCTCTGGACTGATTAATAATGGTATGCCTGCCAAACAAATCAAACTTAGCGATACCAATGAGGCGCTATTATTCCTACGAAAAGAGGCATTTAACCTTGAAGTTTTTACGGATAATATCGAGCTGGCTAAGCGTTGTGATGTGATTGTGTTGGCGGTTAAGCCGCAAATATTGTCAACCGTATGTCATCAAATAGCAGATGCAATCAAGCCTAATACGCTGGTTGTTTCAATTGCAGCAGGCGTACGTGTGGGTGATATTAATCACTGGTTGGGGGGCAATGCGTCAATTGTGCGCACTATGCCCAATACGCCAGCTTTGCTTAATCAAGGTGTGACGGGATTATTTGCCGGTGAATTTGTTAATGAATTACAAAAAGAATTGGCAAGTGATATTTTAAATAGCGTTGGGCAAAGTTTGTGGGTTGAGGAGGAAAAAATGCTGGATGCCGTCACCGCACTATCTGGTAGTGGCCCGGCGTATTTTTTCTTAATGATTGAGTCTATGAGCAAAGCAGGGGTTGCGCTGGGATTGGATGAGAAAACCGCACAATCGCTCAGCATTCAAACCGCATTAGGTGCCAGTATGATGGCAAATGCAACAACCGATTCTATCGCGGCATTACGCAAGCAAGTCACCTCACCTAATGGCACTACGCAAGCGGCTATTGCGTCTTTTCAGCAGCAAAATTTTGAGTCAATTGTGGCTCAGGCCATGCGCGCTGCTTTTGATCGGGCAGATGAATTGGGTACAGAACTGGGCCATAATGATTGAACAAACAAGTTTTACACTTCAGGCTTCCAACGTCTATTTTGGTTTGTCGCTTATGGTTCATAGTGTTGCGTTTTTGAGCGTTTGGTTATATGGGGTTAATGTTTATATCAACTTAGCGCTCAGTCTTGTTTTGCTTGTCCATTTTCAGTATTTAAAGAACCATATTTTGCTTAAAAAGCCCCATTCAATTCGTACTTTTTTGCTGGATGAAGGTGGGCTTACGACCATAGATAATAGCAACGTACAACGCAGGTATGCCAATAGTGACACCCTTCATCACTCACGTTTTTTAGTGGTTATTCAGCTGGATAAATGCGCTTTGGTGGTGTTTAAAGATTCTGTTGCCAGCCATTCCTTGTCACAATTAAATAGATTATTGACCAATGCTCGAACCTGAAGATATCCTTAAACTCAATGTGCTTATTGCTACTTCCATAGCGATACGCATCGATACTTATAAGCTTACCGTAGTCGGGCTGAATGCTCAATTTAAAGAGCAGACTATTGTGCTAAAACCGAGTGGCAATAGCGAGGCGTATCTCAAGCAAGTTAAAAAGTTATTGGTGACTCAGGTACTTGGCGCTATGGGCGGTTATCCATCGTATCTAAAGCGTTGGTCAAGAATGGGGCAGGTGGAATCATCCAATTTAACCTCGTTGCTCAAACTGGGCGAAGTTGAGGCGGTTGTGGCAGTGTCTAATGCGATTAATTTGGATGAGGGCTTGCTTAAACTCACTTGGTGGTGTGCCACTAATACCGATAGTCAGGCTGAAATTGGGCGATTTTTACTCACTAAGCCATTTGTTTTAAAGACGCAAACGGGTCGTGATATTGCCCAATATTTATTAGAATTTTTGCCCTTCGTGACTGATATTGAGCAACTGATTGAGACAACCAGTTTGGTATTACAAGAGAGGTTAATCGAACAACAAGATAAGGACAGGCTTTGGCAACAGGGGCAACGGAAAACGGCATTTTTAGTCGGCTTTGTTGAGCGTATGCAAGGCAATTTACCCAATGAATTTAATCTTAGCCCACCCAATTATAAACACGCTGATTTACACATAATCAACAACCAACAAACGCAGTTATTTTTAACAACGTTGGCACATATTCTTAAAAAAATCAATCAAGAATATGTGTTGTATCGCGCATTGGAAGTATTAGGGCAATATATGTCGCATCAGGCGATTAGTCGGCAAAATACCATTGTAAAAATTACCACCCAAATCAGTGATTTATCATTCACGGCCGATTATGAGCAAGCACCACTAGAGGCAAGATTGTTATTAGCTGGTGTTAGCGAGCAATTGGTGGTTAGCACTATTTCGGCCCATAACCTAACAGGTTCTGCCATTCGCAAAAAATTAGCCAATGTACTTGAACCCATTCAAGATGCTTTAAAGGTTCTGACCACATTGTAAAATATCCAGTTAATGGCGAGGGTTAATCTATTTGTTAACAACAATTATCATCTGTTGGGCAACATTTGGATTTAAACCAGCCCAATACAGTTTTTGCATCAGGCACACCGCCCGCATGGGCAATTTTTCCATCAATCAATACACCTGGCGTACTCATAATGCCGTAATCGATAATAGTATCCATATCCTCAATTTTTTCCAAATCAATGCTTATATCGTTATCAGCACATACTTTTTCAATCAGTATTTGGGTGTTGTTACAATTAGCACAGCCCGTGCCTAAAATTTTAACTTCGAACATTTTTTTCTCCTTTTTTATGAGACCTTTGTATAAATAGGGATTTTTGATGATTATTCATATTTATGCAAAGGTCTCTTTATAAGACTAAATTAAATAACAAACCAACCAACGTAATAGAAACCGTAATAATGCCAGTAAACAACATCAATGCCTTAATATGCATGACTTTTTTCAAAAT
>JAJRPY010000085.1 GCA_024280535.1 Gammaproteobacteria bacterium
AAAATTCAATTTTTGTTCAATTGGTGATTTTCTTAAACCCAACCCTAGCAGGGCTAAGGTAGGGTTTAAAAAATTGCCAAGTGAATGAAAAGTGGATTTTTGATGATTATTCATATTTATGCAAAGGTCTCTATTTAAGGCGTTCACTTGAATTGTCGTATTTTTGCTCGGTAAATCTTAAAAATCCTGCGGAAATGGTTAAAATCATAATTGACACCACCATAATCAGCACATTAAATTCATCCGTTGCCACCAGCTCTTTCATATCAATCACCAAAAATCTGGTAATCGCCGTAATGGCAATGAAAATTAAGAAAATCACCGGTAATTTATGCGTTTTAAAATAAATACCTGTCATCGCGCCTAACTCTAAATAGATAAATAATAACAAAATATCCTTCAGCGATGCAAAACTAGATTCGTGCTGCATAATGATTAAATATTCGCCAACAGCCGACCATATAATCGTGCCACCAATGACAAACAACCCCACAACATGAAAAATTTCAATGAGCCAATCTCCTAATTGATCCACCTTTTCTTTGAATGTTGGCTTTGACATATTTCCCCCTTAATTATTTAGTGCATTATGAAGTGCTAATTATGACAAAATATCAGCCCTATGAGTATTGAATTTCACATTTCTAATCGATATTTGCGTTCTAATCGCAAAAAAGGCTTTGTTTCCTTTATTTCAGGCGTTTCTATGGTCGGGCTTATTCTTGCTGTCATCACATTAGTCACGGTTTTGTCAGTTATGAATGGCTTTCATCAAGAGCTTAGAGAACGTGTTTTAAGTGCCATTTCCCATTCATACATTAGCGAATATAATGGCAAACTTGCAAATTGGCAAGCCGTTCAAGGCATTGTTAATCAGCATAAAAATGTGCTAAATTCTTCGCCTTATATCGAGCAATACGCCTTATTAAATACAGGCAGCAACGCCCAAGGTATCAGCGTTCGCGGCATTATCCCAAAACTAGAACGACAAACCTCCATACTACTTGAAAAAATGAAATACGGTGATAGTCAACTGCCAAAATCTGGCATTTTGATTGGTGCAGGGCTATCCTCACAGCTTGGTGCCACTTTAGGGGATAAGGTCACCCTGCTAACACCAGAATTATCTGCTAGCATTATTGGCATTCAGCCACGTTTTAAGCGCTTTACCATCACTGGCATATTCGACGCCGGTGTCAATGAATATGACAATAATTTGGCTTTTATCCAACTCAATCAAGCACAAAAACTCTATTCAATGAAAGACAAAGTCTCTGGCATTCGGCTTAAAGTGGATGATATTTTTAATGCCAAAAAAATCACCCAAGAGGTTGTTACTCGTTTAGGCGATGATCAATATTACGGTATCGACTGGACACGCCAAAAAGCCAATTTTATTAAGGCACTTAATCTTGAAAAGCAAATGATTGCTATTATCTTATCACTAATAATCGCTGTAGCAGCCTTTAATATTGTCTCTATGATGGTAATGGTGGTCACCGATAAAACTGCTGATATTGCCATATTAAGAACACTGGGTATGACCCCAAAACGCATTGTTAAACTCTTTTTTTATCAAGGCGTAACCATCGGCACTGTGGGCATTATTATTGGGCTTATATTAGGCATACTACTCTCGCTAAACATCGAATATATTATTAGTGCCATTGAATCACTCATTGGAGTTGAGTTTTTCCCAAAAGATATATTCTATATTAATCGATTTCCCTCTGAGATTCATCTAAACGATATTATCACCATTGCCTTGGGCGCATTTATTTTGGTTATTCTGGCCGCCATCTACCCAGCAAAACGCGCTGGCAACTTACAAATTTCAGCAGTGCTTAATCATGAATAATATTATTGAATGCCTAAATTTAGGCTACAGTTACCATAATGGCAACATTAAAACACCGGTACTCAACGCATTAAATTTAACCATTGCCCCTGCAGAATCAGTGGCCATCGTCGGGCAATCGGGTTGTGGCAAGTCCACTTTGCTGAATTTACTAGGGGGTATGAGCCAGCCCGCTACAGGAAAAGTGCTGATTAACAACACCGACTTATCACAAATCAACGAAGAAAAAATCACCCAACTTCGCGCCCAGCATCTAGGCTTTGTTTATCAATTTCATCATCTGCTCAAAGACTTTAGCGCCCTTGAAAATGTTGCCATGCCCTTGTTAATTCGTGGCGACAATAAGCAGCTGGCCATTGACAAAGCCAGCCAACTGCTCGCCAATATTGGCTTACAAGATAGGCTTAATCATCGCCCCGCAGAGTTGTCTGGCGGTCAGCGACAACGAGTGGCCATTGCGCGCGCGTTAATTAACAATCCAAGCTGCCTATTGGCTGATGAACCCACCGGAAACCTAGATGCAAACAACGCACAAGAAGTGTTAAACTTGATGATGGCACTCAATCAACAGCAACAATCAGCGCTGATTTTAGTTACTCATGATATGAATATTGCCAAAAAAATGGATAGATTTTTAACCTTGGAAAATGGAGTGCTAACGTGAATATACAACAATTACAAATGACTTATTCAAACCCACAAGATAGACTGATATTACGCATTAATAGCCAAGCAGGTGATGAGGTTTGTTTGTTTTTAACTCGAAAGATAGTCATCTCATTTTTGGATATTCTCACCCAAAGCATTCAGCATTCTCACAACCAACAATCAACACTTAACGAGGCAGCCACCCCACCTCAACATACTGCCAATAACGATAAACTCCCTGCGAGCGATCCACCGCTTTTGGTAGAAAAAATCACCATAAACACCTTTGAAAACAACTTAAGCACGCTGATTTTCTTTGCTGACAATGAAAAAACCACTATTCGTTTTAATCTTAATTTGCAAATATTGCACCATTTATCTGATTTATTGCACAAAATATTGCCAGTAGCAGAGTGGAATATTACCCCAATCAACCCCACCCAAGTCATACCTCATGAACATAAAGGCAAGCCATCATTGCACTAATATTACTTTATTCGACAATTCTTAAACCGATTATAAAGCCAAAACCACTGCGCTGGATTTTGTAAAATCGTCTTTTCCATTTTGAGTGCTAGTGCATGGCTCAACTGCTCTATTTTTTGAGTACCGCTTAATTCTAATGCGGACAAATCCTCTACTAATTCAATATTAACCACATATTCATACTTGCGCTCACTTGGCAATACATAAATAAAGTACAAGGGCTTTTTAGCCAACACAGATAAGGAGGCTGCCGTTTTAGGAATGGTCGTTTGAAAGCCCAAAAAAGACACCTCTTGCCCCTCATTCTTCAAGTCACTATGGATAAAAACACTTTGCCCTTGACTCAGCCTGTGTGCCAACTGAAAAAAAGTAGTTGCCGATTTTTTAATATAATCAATACCCAAATATTGCAAAGTACGCACGCCAAGTTGATGCAATACTGGGCTATGTCTTCCTGCCCCTATCATCGTACAAACCTGCACGCCAGATTGCTTCAATGCGTATGCTACACTATCCGTCTTACCCATGTGTATGGAGGCAAATACCGCACCACTATCCGTTAATTGCGCTATTGGAATGGGCGAATTAATACGGTATGTATCTTTTTTAATATCCAAAATATTGACCATATTGGCAGCAACATTAGCAATAGAAAGTCTTGCTAAGGCGTTAATTTCTGGCACTGATAACGCATTAAAAATACTGGACATATCTTCGCAAATACGCGCCAACTTAGTACGTGACAAAAGCCAAATCAAAGGCTTGATGAGTATTGAACGCATACAACGAGGCACTTTCAACAAACGCCACAATAATGCTAATAATAGTCGTTGTGCCATCTTAAAAATCCATATATTGTTTTAATAATTGCCGACTATCTACTTTTAAATTATGCGTTAATGGAAAATCAGTATGAAAAACATATTCACTAGGAATCATATAGTTAGGCAATCTAGGCGCAAGATGAGCATTAATCACCTCTGCATTACAATCATTTGTTTGCACAAAGGCAACCAGACGAATAATCCGCCCATTGCGCTCTAGTGGCAAAGTTCGAACACTAGAAATAGGGGCTAATTGCTCAATGATATGATTAATTTCACCCAAATCAATCCGATGACCATTGTATTTAATCATGCTATCTTTCCGCCCTACAAAAAATAATTTTCCATCCTGCTGATACACCCTATCCCCCGTGGCATAGAAACGCATACCTTGTTTATCAACGGTAAAACTGTCATTATTGGCATTCAAATAACCGACAGAAACGCTCTGCCCACTAATCAACAATTCACCCGTTATAGCTTGCTCAAAAGTACCCGGATTTTGGGTATCAATATGGCAAATAGCATTAATATTGCCAATCGGCAGTTGCTCATAGCGATTTAATAATGCCTGATCGATTTGCACACTACTCACCATCACAGTTGCCTCTGTTGGCCCATAGGTGTTAAATAATTGCAAACTGGGGAACTTAGCAAGCAATAAATCGGCTAATTTTTTTGGCAACACTTCGCCACAGAAAATCATTAACAACAAATGCGGAAAATGTTTGGCGTCGAATGCTTTATCAACCCCAAAAGCAAAGGCAAAAGAAGGCGTTGAAACCCAAACATTGCAACGATATGCCAAAAATCTGGTTTTAAATAACGCCGCATCCAAGCTGGTTTTATTATCCATCAACACCAAACTAGCCCCCAAACTTAAGGCATTAAGCAATTCAAATATAGACAAATCAAAACTTAATAACGCCTGATTCATAAACACCTGATTGGCAGACAAGGAAAAATTTGCCCGAGACCAGCTAATAAAACTATTGATATTTGAAGCGCTAATTTGCACGCCTTTTGGCTCGCCCGTACTGCCAGAAGTAAAAATAATGTAACTTAACGGGTCGTTTTGATTGTCTTGAATTGCACTTTCACCCTGACCAAACGCCACAATTGAACCAGCCAACACATCAACCAACAAGCCCTTGCCCAACTGCCGTTTTACCTTGTCAATGCGCTTTTGCGGATAACTGATATCAATGGGAACAAAAGCAATATTCAGCACCAAACAAGCAAGTATTGATACAATAAAATCAGCCTCTTTATGCCCATATAAAATAACCGGCAAGGTTAATCCATGGGTTTTTTGGCGCAATCTATTCACTTGAATATCCACCCTTTGCATTAGCTCAATCCAGCTAATATCTACATCCGACCCTGCAACTGCCAACTTGTCGGCTTCTTTTTCAAGTGATTTAAAGGCTCTTTTATCAAAACAAAAAAACATACGGACTAGGGCGCCGACTTACTCAATAAGTAGTGATGTAATTTATTAATACTGTCAAAATTTTGCTCAGTGACCTCATCCAAAGCAACCAGTAAGCCTAATTTTTGCTCTATTTCAAGTATCAATTCAACAATAATCACAGAATCAACCAAGCCTGATGAAATTAACGCCTCATCATCGTCTAATTTTTTAATCACTAGCGCCTGAACAATGTCTTTAATCACTTTTTTCATAAACTGATGCTGGCACTCACGCCGGTTAGCTGATTTTTATCATCCACATAACACAAGGTCGGTGCATAATTTTTAATTTCAGCCTCGCTATAACTGGCATAAGACGCAATAATCAGCAAATCACCTACAGCTGCTTTATGAGCCGCTGCACCATTCACTGAAATCACGCCGGTATTTTCCTTGCCGCGAATTGCATAAGTTGTAAAGCGATTGCCATTTTCAATATTATAAATTTGAATTTGTTCAAAGGCACTGATACCTGCCGCATCAAGCAAAATACCATCAATCTCACACGAACCCTCATAATCAAGTTCTGACGCTGTTGTACTCACTCGGTGTAATTTGGCTTTTAAAAAAATGCGTTGCATAGTTTTGACGCTACCCCAGCAATTGAATCATAATACCAGCCGCAATAGCCGAGCCAATAACGCCTGCCACATTAGGACCCATCGCATGCATTAACAAGAAATTATGCGGGTTTGACTCCAACCCAACTTTATTGGACACGCGCGCCGCCATAGGCACAGCAGAAACACCAGCAGAGCCAATTAATGGATTAATTTTATGCTTACTAAATAGATTCATAAACTTAGCCATCAGCAGCCCGCTAGCCGTGCCAATCGCAAATGCAACCATACCTAGCACCAAAATACCTAGTGTTTCAGGACGCAAAAAAGTATCTGCCATTAATTTAGACCCCACGGCTAGACCCAAAAAAATCGTCATAATATTAATCAGCGCATTTTGCGTCGTATCACTCAAACGATCAACCACACCCGACTCTTTCATCAAATTACCAAAAGCAAACATCCCCAGCAATGGCGCCGCATCAGGCAATAATAGTGCCACCAACATCAATAACATCACAGGGAAAATAATTTTTTCAGCCGTGGACACTTCGCGCAACTGCACCATTTCAATTTGGCGTTCTTTTTCGCTGGTTAATGCTCGCATAATGGGTGGCTGAATTAAAGGCACTAATGCCATATAAGAATAAGACGCCACCGCAATTGCGCCTAATAATTCTGGTGCCAATTTGCTGGCCACGTAAATACTGGTCGGGCCATCTGCACCCCCAATAATACCAATCGCAGCAGCATCCCCCAAACTAAAATCAAACAAACCTAACGCGGTTAAGCCAATTGCACCCAATAAAGTTGCAAAAATACCAATTTGAGCAGCAGCGCCAAGTAATAAGGTTTTTGGATTGGCGAGCAAAGGGCCGAAGTCTGTCAATGCGCCAACCCCCATAAAAATAATCAAAGGAAAGGCACCCGATTCAATACCCACCACATAAAACACATGCAAAATACCCGACCCTTCTGCAATGCCTGCACCTGGAATATTAGCCAAAATTGCACCAAACCCAATTGGCAATAATAATAACGGCTCAAATTTCTTAATAATGGCCAAATACAGCAACAACATACCCACTAGCAACATCAAGCCCTGACCCCACACCATTTGGTACAAGCCAGTATTCAGCCAAAACGAATGCAATTGTTCCATATTCAGACTCTTATAATTATGCTAACGATACCAAGGCTTGACCCACTTTAACCGCATCACCCTCTTTAACGCTAATCTCAGTAATCACGCCACTTCTAGCTGATTTAATTTCAGTTTCCATTTTCATAGCTTCCAGAATAACCAGCACATCGCCTTCCTTTACCTTTTGATTAATGGACACCATCACTTTCCAAATATTACCCGAAAGTGGCGCACCAATTGGCTCGCCACCTGTGGCCGGCACCTCGGTAACAATTTCTTTTTCTGCTACGGGTACTGCTGTTGCTTTTTCAGAGGCAGGCTTCATCGAGGTTACATCGCCACCAGCAGAGACATCAACGGTATAAGAATTGCCCTTAAACGAAATTGTATAAGTGCCTTCTTCGTTATCAGATGCAGTGTTACGCACCCCTTCTTGTGGCGCCGGCTCAAAGAAATCAGCATTATCCCGATTTTGCAAAAATGACACGCCCACTTGCGGGAATAAAGCGTAAGTCATTAAATCATCAATTTTATTATCAGCCAGTTTAATCCCTTTATCAACCACAATTTTGTCAAATTCTTGCTCAAGAATAGACATTTCTGGCGCAATATTATCAGCAGGACGACAAGTAATTGGCTCGCCACCTTCTAACACTTTGGTTTGTAATGCTTGGTCAACTGGTGCAGGTGTTGCGCCGTATTCGCCTTTTAGTACGCCCGCGGCTTCTTTGGTAATTGTTTTATAACGCTCACCGGCTAAAATATTAAGCACCGACTGCGTACCCACAATTTGTGATGTTGGTGTCACCAAAGGTAGATAGCCTAAGTCTTTGCGTACGCGTGGAATTTCTGCCATAACCTCGTCCATCTTGTCGGCTGCATTTTGCTCACGCAATTGGTTCTCCATATTGGTCAGCATACCGCCTGGCACTTGAGACAACAAAATACGCGAATCCACCCCCCGCAAAGAGCCTTCAAATTTCGAATATTTGGCGCGAATAGGGCGAAAATAGGCATCAATTTCCTCTAATTTGTATAAATCAAGCCCTGTTTTTCTTGGGCTATTTTCCAAAATAGACACAATGGAATTGGTCGCAGAATGCCCGTAAGTCATACTCATTGAGCCAATTGCTGTATCCACCCGATCAATCCCCGCCTCAACCGCCTTAATAATAGTTGTGGTAGATAAGCCAGTGGTTGCGTGGGCATGCAATTGAATGGGGATGTCAATCGTTGCTTTTAGTGTCTTCACCAACTCATAGGCAACATACGGCTGTAATAGCCCTGCCATATCTTTAATACACAAGGAATGCGCGCCCATATCTTCAATACGCTTTGCCATGTCAACCCACGTTTGCGTATTATGCACAGGGCTTACGGTATAGGAAATTGTTCCTTGCGCGTGCTGGTCTAATTTAACCGCTTGATCAACTGCCGTTTTTAGATTTCGAACATCGTTCATCGCATCAAAAATACGAAACACACCGACCCCATTTTGCGCGCAACGATCGACAAATTTACGCACCACGTCATCACTATAATGGCGATAACCTAATAAATTCTGCCCACGCAATAGCATTTGCTGTGGGGTATTTGGCATCACCGCTTTAATCTCACGAATGCGATCCCAAGGATCCTCGCCCAAATAACGAATACACGAATCAAACGTCGCACCCCCCCAAGACTCCATCGACCAATAGCCAATTTTGTCTAGCTTATCAGCAATCGGCAGCATATCATCAATGCGCATACGCGTTGCTAATAAAGATTGGTGTGCATCTCTAAAAACAAGCTCGGTAATTTCTACCTTTTTGTTATTTACTGGCGTTTTGTTTGATTTTCTGATCATATTCCCTAAAAAATTTAACATACTACTTTATGCCCCTCTGTGCAACTTAATCGCTTGCTCAATGACAAACTTGGTTTCTTCGTCAAGTTCCTGATCAAGCGTGGTTACACTGTCTTTCTGCTCATTATTCAATCGAGCTTGGAGTGTTTGAATGATGGCTGACATTAATTTGGTCGCAAAAACCAATAAAGTCAAAAACAATAAAAC
>JAJRPY010000086.1 GCA_024280535.1 Gammaproteobacteria bacterium
TACACCTTAAAAAATAATGCTGGCGAGGTGATTGATTCCTCAACAGGGCAAGAGCCAATGCCTTTTATTCAAGGTCATGGTAATATTATTCCCGGCTTAGAAAAAGCCCTTGAGGGGCTAAAAATTGGCGACACTTGCGAGGTGTCTGTTGAGCCAAAAGAGGGTTATGGCGATCATCATAAAGAGGCAATTCAAGAGATTTCAAAAGAGGCGCTACAAGGCATTGATAATCTTGAAATTGGCATGGAATTACAATCTCAAGACGAGCAGGGCAACCCATTTATTGTCCGTGTTGAGCAGATTAAGGACGAGGTTGTGGTGATTAATGCCAATCACCCGTTCGCCGGTCAAACTTTGCATTTTTCTGTTTCAATTGAAAATATTAGAGCGGCAAGCAAAGATGAATTGTCTCATGGTCATGTTCATTCAGGCACTTGTTCTCATTAAATAAGCACCCAAAATCCCCCAATGATTGACACCTGTTTGTTGTGTGATTCTGACAAAACCAGCGCTTATTATAGCAACAAAAATTCAAGTTATATCCAGTGTTCAGCGTGTGAATTGGTGTTTGTGCCAAAGTGTTTTCATTTGAATAATGCGGATGAAAAAAGCCGCTATGATTTACATCAAAATAACGCCAATGATGCCGATTACCGCCAATTTTTATCCGCCGTTTTAACGCCAGTTATCCGCCACATTAAGCCAAATGCCCAAGGGTTAGATTTTGGCTGTGGCGCCGGCCCAGTTTTGTCCTTAATGTTTGAAGAAGCTGGCTATTCTATGGATTTATTTGATAAATATTATGCAATCAATCCACAAGTATTTGAGCAAACTTATGATTTTATAACTGCCACCGAGGTGGTGGAGCATTTAGCCAATCCGGCCGCCGAATTAACGCGTTTGTATAATATGCTAAATACTGGCGGCGTGCTGGCGATTATGACAGGCATGCTCACTAAAGAGATTGATTTTGCCACGTGGCATTACAAATCCGACCCCACGCATATTTGTTTTTTTAATCAAACCAGTATGCGGCATTTGGCACAGAGTTGGGATGCTCGTGTTGAGTTTGTGAATAAGGGTGTAACCTTGTTTTTTAATTGACGTTTATCCCTTTGTTGTTATGTGTTTTGTAATATGCTTTGATAGGTGGTTAAATGCCGTTATCATTGATTAAAAAGATTGGTTTAAAACTTAATAAAAAGACTACGAAAGTAATAAACATTAGGGGGAATGAACCATCCTATCAGCCAAAAGATTAAAACGCTAGCCCTTACAGGCATTCCAACGCATCATCCAAAGAGGAAACAATAAACAAGCCTGTTTTTCCAATGCAACAGATATGAAAACTTATCTTAAATGGCTTACAAATTTTTCCATCCAATACGGCGTAGCCATTCATACTTTGGTACTGATAGCTCTAACCACATCCATTTGCTCTGCATGCTGTCAGCTGATAGTGGACTTGGTAAAATGATGCAAGTTTTGAGTAGAATGTATGTCAGTTATTTTAATAACCAGTACAACCGCACAGGCGCGCTTTTAGAGGGGCGTTACTAATCTTGTATTGTTCAATCACAAAATTATTTGTTAAGCGTTTATTGTTAATTAAGCTTAATCCTGTTCATGTTGGTATGGTTAAAACCCCTGATGAGTAGAGCAGCTAGTCAAGCTATAATTACAACGCACCAAGTAGTGATGATTTTATTCAACAAATTGAACGTTTTGCTAATGTAAGAGTTAGCGGTAGAAAAGCAGGGATGGGTTGAGAAAGAAAATTGACGGATAAATTACATGCTGACTCTGATTATTTTATTGCCATAGCCGTATTGTTAGTGATTAGTGTCATCTCTTATAGTGCACTCAGCAATATGCTCAAACACCAATCTTCACAAAAAGAATACAGCCAAAATTTAGACCAATTAGAAAAACCCTGCTTTATTTGGCGTGAGATTTTTCTCAAACTTTTCATCAAGAAATTACCCTAGAGGGAAACAATATTCAACTTAAAAGCATGCAAAATGATACTTTACAAACCCTTACATGCACCCAAATTTATCCCTCTCAGATGCCGAAACTATTATTGAAGAAAGGCCTTTTGCCTCACTCGGGGATGCCAACAAAGCAATCAAACAAACGCTTGATGAAAATGCTTCCGAAGCAGTCAAAAAAATCATTGACATTAAAAGCAACTATTTTTTACTCAAATCTAACATCAATATCAACGACACCCACCTCCAAGCTCAAACCTTATTTAAACGAGAAGGGCAGGCAAAAACAAAAATACTGCGTATTATTGAACGCAGCTATCAGCAAGTATTAAAAAATAAATAAATAAATTATATTGCAATCCTCTAAATTTTGACTTATAATCCAAATCACTATGACGCAAACACACAAAAAAACCTTAGTCACCGTCACCCTTATTATCGCAATAGCGGCTCTAATCACCTCACTCAATATCAGCAACCCAGACCAACCCAACGCACCCCTATTCAACACCGCCAGCACCAACCCCATACCAACCCCCTCACAATCAACCCCTTCAACCCCCAACACCAGCCAATCAACCCCCAACCCCTTTAACCCAAACCAAGCCAAAGCCAACACCGCCAACACCCCTAACCCACACTTCCCCCCAGGCTTCCCCGAACCTCTCCCTCCACTAGACCCAGCAAAACTCAAACAAACCGATGATCTAATCGCCCAAGGCGATGCCATCGTTGCAAAAATGAATACCCTAATTGCAGGAATGAACTTACCCAAAATTGAACCAAACCCAGCCGAACAGGCCAAACTAGAAGCCCAACGCAAAATCCAACAAACCCGATTAGACGACATCAAAGCCCAACTAGACACCTTACAAGGAGATTCACAATAATGCACCTATTCAAACAACTAA
>JAJRPY010000087.1 GCA_024280535.1 Gammaproteobacteria bacterium
AATGAATTGGTCGGCGGATTGTTTGGTGGCATCATTGGCAATCAATTTGGTGGCGGGGATGGCAAAGATGCCATGACGGTGGCAGGTGCATTGCTTGGCGCCTCACTTGCGCATGATGATGAATTGAAAAAATCAAAAAAAGGCCACATGGTCAGTAAAGAAATTTGTGAAACCAGGCAACGCACAAGGTCGGTTAAGCGCTTAAGTCATTACCGAATTAGTTATGAATACGACAATCGGTCGTTCACTTACACAAGCAAAAACAAGCCTTATGGCAATACGCTTAAAGTCAGGGTAAATGTATCACCTAGATAAGTTAAGTGACCATAGAAAAAACCTTTGAGCAAATTGAGCAATTGGCTCAGCAGGGCGATGCACAGTCTCAGTATGAGTTGGCATTGGCTTATGAGTTAGGCTTAGGCGTTAGTCAAGATTTGTCCAAGGCGTTTGATTGGTATCAACAATCTGCCAAGCAAGATTATGCTAAATCACAGTATAATTTAGCCTTATTTTTTGCTTTGGCAAAATCAGTTGATAAAGACATTGAACAATCAAAATACTGGATCAAAAAAGCTAATGAAAACGGCTATTCTGGTGGCAGTATTTTTTAAACAGGCATAATCATGAAAGATATTAAATTGGAAGATAGATTAATTTTTGCACTGGATGTGCCCGAGGTTGATCAAGCCAAAGCATTGGTTGATTTACTAGATGACAGTGTTAGTTTTTATAAAATTGGTATGGAATTATTAATGACAGGCCAATATTTTGAATTAATGGATTGGCTAATTGCCAAAGATAAAAAGGTATTTGTTGACCTTAAATTTTTTGACGTACCAGAAACCGTCGGCAGAACAATTAAGCGCCTAAGCCAAACTGGCGCAACTTTTGCAACCATTCACGGCAATCAAGGGTTAATGGAAAAAGCAGCTGAGAATAAAGGCAATCTTAAAATTTTGGCAGTCACTGCTTTAACCAGCCTTGATCGTGGCGACTTGGACGATTTAGGATTTAAATGCGAGGTGCAAGAGTTGGTTGTTTCTCGTGCTAAGCGTGCTTTTGAAGCTGGTTGCGATGGTGTGGTTTCCTCAGGGCTTGAGTTGCCCTTGCTGCGTGAATTTGTAGATAACAAACTCATTGCCGTCACCCCCGGCATCCGCCCCGTTGCCAATGACGACGACCAAAAACGTGTGGTAGATGTAGCAACCGCCTTTAAATCAGGCTCTGATTATATCGTCGTAGGTCGCCCAATTAAAAATGCAACCGACCCATACGCAGCCGCAAGCAATATCCAAGCAATAATCAAAAGCTGTTTTTAGTTTCTTTAAACTGCTTATACGGGTATAATCTCTAATTCGTTACCAACAGTTTGTTGATAACACACTTTTAATAGTCGCGTAACTCAGTTGGTTAGAGTGCCAGCATGACATGCTGGAAGTCGTCAGTTCAAATCTGACCGTGACTACCATTTTTTATATTGAATAATAGCACCCCCCTTTTTTTTACCTCATTAACTTCACTACCCTGAAAGCCCCTAATTTAATTGGACGCCAAATTCTAATTGCGTTCATTTTTTTTGTAGCTTATGGCAAAGCCTTAACTTGGCGTTTATCCTAAATCTTGATTGGCACTTTGTAAAAACTCGATTGCACGACAAAAATGGAGAAAGTTTTTTTGTTAATGTGTCGGTAAAACAATTGACAAACATTGATATATAATATTGCTATTCAAAAAATAACAAAGGGGTTGATAATGCACTCAATAGCAGAATTAGAAAAACAACAAGTTGGACTTAGAATGCCAACTTATTTATTAAATGATATTGATGAGTTGATTGGCGAGTATCAAGTTAATCGTTCAGAATTTTTGATTGAAGCGACTAAAAGCTACATTGCTTTAATGAAAGAAGAGGCGGTTTACCAGCGTTTGGGCGAGGCGTTGGGTGAGGTTAAACTGATGGTGGATGGCAAAATTCCCACTATATCTGCCAGAGATACGATTGAAGCAATGAAGGCTGAAATTGAAAATACTTGAAACAAAAATTTTTTTAAAATCGTTTAAACGACTTGGTAAAAAATACAAAAAACTGATTTATGATTATGAAAAATTGGTGGATGTATTAGAATCAGGCGAACATAACGCCGTTGAAGTTGCTGAGAATATTTACAAAATCCGCTTACAAAATAGTGCAAATGCTAAAGGCAAAAGTAGTGGCTTTCGGGTGGTTTATTTTTTAAAAACTGAGGATGATGTGATTTATTTGCTGGATATTTTTAGTAAAAATGAGTTGGATAATATTAAGAAAGATAAACTTATTGAGATGGTGACGGATTAAATTAAATGGATATAGAATTAGAAAGAGAAAAATTACAGGAACTTTTGAATGAAATTGGCAATAAAGCGATTAAGCTTGGTAAAGAACAGAAAAGAGGTGGAAAGCCAAATATAAGCATTAAGGGCGGTGATGGAACTTTATGGATTAGGGTTAGGCCTGATATGTATGATGTCGCATTAAGCGGTAAAACTATCGAAAATCCTAATGGATATATGTATAAGTTTATGTGCAATATAACGCAGAAAATGCAACACGATAAATATGGCCACCCCAAGGACGAAAGTCAGCCAAAATGGGAAATAAAAGACTTCAAGGTAATCAAAAAAATTGTTTATCAATATGCGGGAGTGGAAAAAGAAAATATGGGAATAGCATCAATGGAAGAAATTGAATTATTGAAATATAAAAAACAAATTATTTTACAAGGCTCTC
>JAJRPY010000088.1 GCA_024280535.1 Gammaproteobacteria bacterium
GGGGGTTGAAGGGGTTGATTGTGAGGGGGTTGGTATGGGGTTGGTGCTAGCGGTGTTGAATAGGGATGGGTTGGGCTGGTCTGGGTTGCTGATATTGAGTGAGGCGATTAGAGCCGTTATTGCGATAATAAGGGTGACGGTGACTAAGGTTTTTTTGTGTGTTTGTGTCATAGTGATTTGGATTATAAATCAAAATTTAGAGGATTGCAATACTAAAATTTAAAAAATAAAACCAGCCTAACTTTGTGAGACTTTTAATGATTATTCATATTGATGCGAAGGTTTTAATAATAATGTATTGGTCAGGGTGTTTAAAAATTGTTTGCGATACACCTTGGTGCTAATTTTTCCAATTCAACAGAGCGCCTTATTTTTTCTTATCAGGGAATAGCTCATTTAAGATGTATCCTAAGCGTATTCCAGCCAAATAAACTAAATTAATGGTTGTTTGCTGGACGTTTTGCAAGTACGCTTTGCTTAAGACGATTGAGTCTGTAGGCTGTTTTAATTTAGCAATATCGGCATCAATTGCAGAAAACACATCGCCTTGAAACTGGCTTAAATCATTAATCCAAGTTTTAGTGTCAAAGCCTAGCGTATATTTCTTTGGGTCTATTGTGGCGCGCTTGACGACGTTGGCAGAAAAATCTTTGAGTAAATTGTTGGCAAAATATTGCTGCGCAGTAAGAAAATATTGCTGCGTTGTGTCCGTTTTTGGTGGGTACTTCTTTCTTACCTCATCTGTTAAGCAACCCATTCCATCCCAAATTGCATGTAGTTTGGTGGTGTGTAAACATTCACCAGCGCTGCTAGTATTAACCTTAATGGAATTGGCACCATAAGTTTCTCCATAAAGATTTTTAGCATTTATGTAAATCTTGTAAAGTGGCTCTGTCATGTGCAGTGGCTGATGAGCATCGCCGACTAAATGGACTAGATACATAAGTAATAGTGATTGCTCAAACTGACTTAGAGGGGTGGTTTCTGGGTCTTTATTATGTTTCTTAAAGGCGTATATTGCTTCGTCAAGATTCCAATACATGTCTAGTTTATAAAACAGCACCTTGGATGCGTTAGCAGGTAGTGAGATATTTTCAGGGTTGTATATAACTCTGCCAGAATAGTGAATGTTATTTAATACGCCCATGTCTCTTGTATCGTCTAACCAACTGGCTGCTACCACTGGATTGAAGTGTCTGCCAGGTACATCAACTTGATTAAGAATGTTGCTTAACAGAGGTTTTATTTTTGCTTTTTGAGTGTCAGATAGTTGATCAAATGCAATATTCAAGATGGTTAAATGCCCCTCTAGGCCATAAGATTGAACGGTTAAAGGCAATAAGAATGCTAGCATACAAATAATTTTTTTCATGGTTTTTCCTGAAGAGTTAGTAAAGTTTCAACTATTATACTACTAATTGAGTGGCGATTTTTTATTAATTATACATTATTATGGAAAGGTTGTTTAGTTTTCGCTAGTTTAAAATTCTTTCTAATACAAATTTGGAGCCAAAATAGGCTGTTAATAGCGTACCAAATCCTATTTGTATGGCGGCAATGGCCTGCTTGCCGCGCCAGCCAAAGTTATTGCGTCCAATAATTAGTATGGCAAAAATAATCCATGCGACTAATGAAAGTACTGTTTTATGAATAAGATGCTGTGCAAAGAAATCGTCAATAAAGACAAAGCCAGTTATTAGTGACAAAGTAAGTAGATAAAAACCAATACGCAAGCCTTGGAACATCAATCTTTCCATGGTTTGCAGGGGTGGAAGTTGGTTAATAAAAACGTTGATTGTTTTTTCGTGCAGGTGTTTTTCTTGGATTTTTAATAGCACCGATTGACATACTGCTAAAGCCAATAAGGCGTAGGCGCTGATGGATAAAAACACATGGGAGGCGATACTTAAAGGGATAATTTTCCCTGTGGCATCGGGGAAAATAAGCTCAAAAAGTAGGGTTAGGGCACTTAGGGGATAAACCAAGATACCCAGTGAATGCACTGGTTTTGAGAAGGAGGATAAAAGTAATAAAGTGGCAATTAACCAAGTAACAAAAGAGGCGCTATGGGCTAGTCCAAAGAGGATGCCGTCACTTGTCCAAAAGTTTGAGAAGGTGAGGGCTTGGGTAATAATGGCAAAACTCACCAATAATGAGGTAGCTTGTTGATAAGGATGTTTGAGCTCGTTTTTACTAAAAAAACGCACCAATAATAGGGTTGCAGCCAAATAAGCGACTATTGCCAAATAAGATAAAATCATAATTAATACGCCGAATTGATACAAGCCACTATAATACGATATTTTAAATCAATAATCACATTATGTTTGATAATTTAACCGAGCGCCTGTCCAATAGTTTTAAAACCTTGCAAGGCAAAAATAAACTGTCTGAATCTAATATTAAAGAGGCAATTCGCGAAGTGCGCCGTGCCTTGCTAGAGGCGGATGTTGCGTTGGAGGTAATTAAGGCTTTTTTGAATCGCGTACAAGAAAAAGCACTTGGGCTTAAGGTTGGTGAAGGGTTGAGCCCGTCGCAGGCATTTATTAAATTGGTTGAGGTGGAGTTGACCGATATTATTGGTGGTGAGAATAAAGTCCTAAATCTGAAAACGCAGCCACCTGCGGTAGTGATGGTAGCAGGTTTGCAAGGCGCAGGTAAAACTACTTCAATTGCCAAATTGGCATTATATTTAAAACAGCGTGAAAATAAAAAAGTATTGGTAGTGAGTGCTGATGTGTATCGACCAGCTGCTATTGCTCAATTAGAAGTGCTGGCCAAGCAGGTTGAGGTTGATTTTTTCCCATCAGACTTGACTCAAAAGCCTGAAAAAATTGTTGCCGATGCGAAGAAATTTGCACAGCAAAAATTTCACGATGTGTTATTAGTGGATACTGCGGGTCGTCTGCA
>JAJRPY010000089.1 GCA_024280535.1 Gammaproteobacteria bacterium
AGGCTAGTTTTTTGGTTTTTGGAGAGAATATGAGGATAATGGAAAATATTTTTTTGAAAAACTGTAAAAATTGAAATTAGGGGTGGGAATTATGGATTATGCAAAGCTCTCTAATAGTGAGATTTTAAAAAATGAACAATGTGGACACAAGTGAAAAAGGTTTTTTAGCAACAAAAAATAAAATTGAAAAATTTGGCGGAATTGAGATTAGTGAACACAAAGAAGGCAATAAAAAATATATTATATTTACATCAACTGACGGCAAAGAATTTAAAATAACAACAAGATCTAAAGCATCAGGAACTTGGCAAACAAGTATTGAATACGGTAAAAAATGCCATGAAAAGATAGATGAACAAGAATACTGGGTTTTTGTTGATTTAGAAACAGAACCAAGTATTTTTTATAAATTTTATATTGTGCCTTTATGGTGGATTCAAAATGATATTTACACAGAACACGAAAAATATATAAATAAGCATGGTGGTGGTCGTAGAGATAATGATGATTCAAAACATCATAGCATTAAATTAAAAAGAATAGAAAAATGGCATAATAAATGGGAATTAATAGGATTAAAAGCCTAACAAACCATCCTCACTCAAGGATACAAAAGCAGATTGCTAATGTATCTGCTAAATTCAAGTGTTAGTCGTAAATTAAAGGGACTTTTTTGTTTAATAAAAGGGCGGTACATCCTCCATTCTTGATTTTATTAAGAGATTAGAAAGTGAGTTTGTAGGGATGCTTCAAACGCTAACTTCAATTACAAATATTATTAAGAATACACTTGACCTTGTAAATGATAATAGGTATCATTTGCGTTTTGTTGATTAATTTTACTAAAAGGAATAATAAATGATTCGGTTTCTAGGTTTTATGGGTTTTGGCGTGGGGCTAGAGATGCTTTTATTGGCTAAGGATGAGGAATAGTGATGAGATTATTATCAAATCAAAAAAGTGGATGCTGGTGCGAAATAGGCGAGATTGAATTGGCAGATTCGAAAAAAATTAGGCTTTTGGGTTTGGGGATAAAATCTGGGTTGATGGTGTCTGTGCTTAGAAATCGGGGAGGTGATATGGTTTTGGCGCTGGGGAATGCGCGGGTGAGTGTGGGTAGGACGTTGGCGCAGTATATTGAGGTGAAGGGATGATATTTGAAAAAGTTGCATTAATTGGCAATCCAAATTCGGGGAAAACAACGCTGTTTAATTTATTAACGGGGGCAAAGCAGCGTACTGGCAATTGGCCGGGGGTGACTGTTGAGCGTAAAGAAGGTGAATTTTGCGTGGCAAATCAGTCTTATAAAATCATTGATTTGCCGGGGGTTTATTCGATTAATGACAAAAACTCGTCATTGGATGAGCAAATTGCCAGGGATTTTGTGCTGGCGCATTCGGATTATTTGTATTTTAATGTCGTGGATGGTTCGACCTTGGAGCGTGGGCTTTATTTAACAACACAACTAAGAGAATTGGGGATTAATGTGGTTGTTTTGCTGAATATGATGGACGTGGTGCGTAAGCGCGAAATGAATATTGATATTGAGGCATTGAAACGCGCTATGGGGTGTGAGGTTATGCCAATTTCCCTTAAAGAAACGCTTGATTTTTCGGCATTGTCTCAGGCAATTGAGGGCTTTGAGCCTGTTGAGGCGTCGCTGATTGATGATTTAAATGAGGAGCAGGGCGTGGAGGATGGGACTCAGGCTGAGTTGTTGGCGGCAGAAAGTCGGTTTAATTATGCGAATAAAGTGGCCAATCAAATCATTCAGCATAATGCTAAATTTAAGCAAACTGTGTCGGATAAAGTGGATAAATGGGTGCTAGGGCGCTTTACTGGCGTGCCAATATTTTTGATGATGATGTATTTGTTGTTTTTGTTGAGTATTAATTTTGGCGGGGCGTTGATTGATTTTTTTGATATAGCGGTTGGGGTAATTTTTGTAGATGGTGTGGCAAATGTGCTGAATATGCTAGGTGCGCCTGAATTTTTGGTGGTTGTTATTGCGGATGGTGTGGGCGGTGGCATTCAAGTGGTGGCGACGTTTATCCCGATTATTGCAGCACTTTATTTGTTTTTAAGTCTGCTGGAAGAGGCGGGCTATATGGCAAGGGCAGCGTTTGTAATGGATCAGTTTATGCGTAGAATTGGGCTATCAGGTAAGGCGTTTATTCCGCTGATTGTTGGGTTTGGCTGCAATGTGCCGGGTATTATGGCGGCGAGGACGCTGGATACTCATCGGGAACGGGTGACTACGGTATTGATGTCGCCTTTTATGTCATGTGGCGCTAGGCTGACGGTGTATGCGTTATTTGCGGCTGCATTTTTTCCGATTGGGGGGCAAAATATTGTATTTGCACTTTATGTGATTGGTATTGTGTTTGCTATTTTGACCGGATTGTTGTTAAAGAAGGTGTTTAAAGGGGATGAGGCGGGTGATTTTTTAATGGAATTGCCGACTTATCAGCTGCCTGCTTTAAGGAATTTAATCATCAATACTTGGCATAAATTAAAGGGCTTTGTGTTGGGAGCAGGCAAGATTATTGTCTTTGTGGTGGTGATTATCAATGTGGTGAATAGTGTGGGCGTTGATGGCAGTTTTGGCAACCAAGATTCTAAGCATTCATTACTCAGCAAAGCCGCACAAACACTAACGCCATTATTCAAACCCATGGGCATTGAAGAAGACAATTGGCCAGCAACAGTGGGCATTGTCACTGGTATTCTTGCCAAAGAGGTGGTGGTCGGCACGCTGGATTCATTGTATTCCAGCATTGACACAGAATCAGCAGCAAGCAAAGAGGCAGCACCCGAATACAGTTTAATAGATGGTTTAATGCGCGCATTTGCCACTATTCCTGTTAATCTTGGCAATGCCTTACAAAATTTATCCGACCCATTAGGATTAGGCGTACTCAATGATATTGACAAACAAGCATCAGCCGCTAGCTCACAAGAAGTTTCCAGCACCACATTTGGTGCTATGGTGTCTCGCTTTGATGGCAAGATTGGGGCGTTTGCTTATTTGTTGTTTATTCTGCTATATTTCCCATGTGTCGCCGCATTTGGTGCAATGATTCGTGAAATTGGCAAAACTTGGGCGCTAACAGGTGCTTTATGGGCAACTGGTTTGGCGTATTTTTCTGCCACAGTTTTTTATCAAGTCGGCACCTTTGCTCGTCATCCAGGTAGTTCATTATTATGGATTGGAGTATCGCTTACAATTTTGGCAGCGTCAGTGATGATGCTCGTGCATACGGGCAGAAAGGCGAATAATCAATCCATTCCAATTATCACCGAATCCAGCTGCCGACATTGTAAATAGCGTACAACAATAAATAGGAATGATGAGCAAAAGGTGAGTTCAACTCATAAGCGCATCATCTCCAATTGACGGGCGCGCCTACGCCAATCTTCTCAAAAAATACCTGGCAAGGTGTTTTAAATCCTAAACACTTTCTTGGTTTGGAATTGAGTTCATCAACAGCTATTTTAACCGCATTGTAAGCAATATTGATATAATGCCTTGGTTCAAAGATTAATTGTTTGTGCATAATCCACCTGTTTTCTAAGCAAGAACTGGTGATTATAAAATACCAATTAATCTTTGAGCCTAAATTCAAAGATTGAAAGATTGAATGTGTTTTTTGTCTTTTGACTTGAGCTAAAGGGTCAACTAAAAAAACATTCTTGTGGTTAAACTAAGGGGTGCGCTTATGATGCGAATTTACTAGATTTTAGTTTGCATTAATCTAAATCATCCCCCCATATCAACGCTTCTTGTTTGGCTTTCCAGTAAGGGGAATGAAAATCTCTTGCCCAGATTTTAACGGCTCTACTGCCAGTGTCTTTGCGCCACATGGTTAATCGGGCGCAATCGACGGCTTTGCCGGTGCGCCATGCCCAGTTGACTTTTCTCATGCAGTCTCTGGCGTCGATGCATTTGGTGATGCCTGATCTGACGTCACCATCTGCGTCTGCTAATTTTTCAAATTCTAGGTAAATGGCTGAATATGCGTTTAAAGAGAATAAGGTTAGTATGATGAGTGTTATTTTTTTCATGGTGATGGGCAGTCCTGATTGAATGTATTGTTTATTGTTATATCATAACATTATAATATAACAAGCAGGGCTAATTATTCTTATATAATTAGTTGCGAAGTTGGTCGGATGGTCGCTGGTGGGGTTTCTTATCAGAGGAAAGTCCGGGCTCCATAGAGCAAAGTGCTAGCTAACGGCTAGGTATGGTGACATAACGGAAAGTGCTGCAGAGATTTAGACTACCCATTATTGGGCAAAGGTGAGAAGGTGTGGTAAGAGCGCACCGCGCAGTTGGTGACAACTGTGGCAAGGTAAACCCCACTTGGAGCAAGCTCAAATAGGCCACCCATGGTGCGGCTCGTACAAGGTGGCGGGTAGAGTGCTAAAGCGTATTGGCAACAATATGCGTAGATGAATGACCATCAACTACAGAACCCGGCTTATAGACCGACTTCCCTTATTTTTTTTGCCATTAGGCAGAGGCTAAAATGTCTAGCGTGTATCAATAAAAGGCGGTGGCATTATTTTTGTAGGCAAGTTGGTTTGATTAAGCATGCAAAATTTATCATCTTGAACTTCGCCAGCAATTTTAAAGGGAGTAATTCAGGGTATAATCAATTTTTTTTTCATTTTTTTAACAATGTTCGTTCTAAAAATTGTTACAGACTTTGCGTCCGCGCACTCTTTAAGGGATTATCCGGGGGATTGCGCTCGCTTACATGGCCATAACTGGCAGGTGGAAATGCTGGTTGCTGCCAAAGAGCTGGATAAATCTGGCATGGCAATTGATTTTCGAGATATTAAAAAAAACACAAAAGCAGTAATTAAAAGGCTAGATCATCAGTATTTGAATGATATTGCACCTTTTGACAAACTTAACCCAACCGCTGAAAATATTGCCAAATATTTTTTTGAAGAGGTGGGTCAATTAATTAACACGAAGGATGTTCGAGTCAAAGAGGTAACCATTTGGGAAACCCTAAGAGCATCAGTCACTTACTCGGAGGATTAATCATGAAATCTTGTGATTTACCCGATACCCAAAATAACCCAGATATTCGCAAAATTGTGATTGACAGAGTCGGCATTAAAGATATTGCACACCCCATTGTTTATATTGATCGAGACGGCAATAAATTGCCAACAGTGGGTAATTTTACTATGACAGTGACTTTGCCAGAAAACGTTAAAGGCACACATATGTCACGCTTTATTCAGATTTTGAACGAAGGGCCTTGTGAATTTAGCAGTGATAGTTTTGGCAAAATTATAGAAAAAGTGCGTGACCGTTTGGAGTCTAGCACTGCCCATATCACGCTAGATTTTCCTTTCTTTAGAAAAAAATTCGCGCCTTCTTCGGGAGTCGAATCTTTAATGGATTATCGGGTGACCTTGTACGGTTCTTTGGAAAATGACAAGATTGAAGTGATGATGAAAGTCGTGGTTCCAGTTACCAGTCTTTGCCCTTGCTCAAAAAGTATTTCTAAGTACGGTGCGCATAATCAGCGTTCTCATATTACCATCAAAGCCAAGGCTGCTGCTGGAAAAACACTGCATCTTGAGGATTTGATTGATCTTGCTGAGAAAAAAGCCTCTTGTGAGTTATATGCCATTCTTAAGCGTGAAGATGAAAAAGTGGTAACCGAAAGAGCCTACGAAAACCCTGCATTTGTTGAGGATTTGGTACGTGATATTGCCGTGGACTTAAACACCAATGAGGCGATTAATTATTACAGTTTGGAGTCAGAAAACTTCGAATCTATCCATAATCATTCAGCCTATGCATTCATTGAAAAGCAAAAATGATTAAAAATCTTTTAAAAAAAATTAGCAATATTCGCATTACCAAGGCAGAATCCATCACCCCGCCGATTGTTTTCATTAAGCGTTATGGGGTTAAAAAACCGCAGTCTGATTTTATTGTCAGTGCGCGTAAAACCATTGCCAATATTATTGCTGGTGAGGATAAGCGCCTGCTGGTTGTGGTAGGGCCTTGTTCTATTCACGACCCAGAAGCTGCTATGGAATATGCGCATAAATTGGTTAAACTGAAAGACCAATTCAAGGACGAATTGTTTATCGTTATGCGAGTTTATTTTGAAAAACCGCGTACTACAGTGGGTTGGAAAGGGCTGATTTATGACCCTAATTTAGACAACAGTTTTGATATGGAAAAAGGCTTTGGGCTGGCACGCCGTTTGTTGTTAGATTTATCCAAAATAGGTATGCCCAGTGCCACAGAATATCTGGATTTAATCACTCCTCAATATATATCAGATTTAATTTCATGGGGGGCAATCGGCGCACGCACAACGCAGAGCCAAACGCATCGGGAGCTGGCATCTGGCTTGTCTTGCCCAGTGGGTTTTAAAAATGGCACGGACGGCAATGCGCAAATTGCCATTGATGCGATTATTTCGGCTGCTAGTTCGCATATGTTTTGGTCGATTAATAAAAAAGGCTTGGCAAATCGTTATACCACCACGGGCAATCCAAATTGCCATGTTATTTTGCGAGGTGGAGAGAGTGGCCCGAATTATGCCAAAAAGGATGTTGAAGCAGTTGCTAAAAAATTGACAGAAAATGGGCTGTCAAGCAAAATTATGGTTGATTTTTCGCATGCCAATTCTCAGAAAAAATTTAAAAATCAACTATTGGTTGCTGATGAAATTGCCAGACAAATTTCTGCTGGTTCAAAGCACATAGTTGGTGCTATGATTGAGTCAAATATTAACGAAGGCAATCAGCCAGTTGGGCCGTTAGAATCACTCAAATATGGGGTGAGCATTACGGATGGCTGTATTAATTTGGCAGATACTGAAATGTTGCTAAAAACACTGGCGCAAGCAGTGCGTTCAACCAATCCTTAAAAAACTTTTGCTTAATTTTCTCATGTTTTAAATAACCCGTTTAGTCCACTCTTAACAGATTGAATTTTTTTCTAATATTCACTTGTTTTTAGTGTCTAAATTGATGCGTTTAGGGTACAATAAATACTAATTTAATCAAGCGAATTTTTTGTATGTCAGACGAGATAATTGACCCCGAAAATCTGGACACTTTTAAGCCTAATTTTCCAATAGTAACCATTGAAGACGAGATGCGTAATTCTTATTTGGAATACGCCATGAGTGTGATTGTTGGGCGTGCATTACCAGATGTTCGAGATGGGCTTAAGCCAGTCCACAGGCGCGTATTATACGCCATGGACGTGCTTGGCAATGATTACAATAAAGCCTATAAAAAATCTGCCCGTATTGTCGGTGACGTGATTGGTAAATATCATCCACATGGTGATACTGCCGTCTATGACACCATTGTGCGTATGGCGCAGCCGTTTTCAATGCGTAATATTCTTATTGATGGTCAGGGTAATTTTGGTTCGGTTGATGGCGATTCAGCAGCAGCAATGCGTTATACAGAAATTCGCATGGCTAAGTTGTCACACGAATTATTACGCGATTTGGACAAAAATACCGTTGATTTTATCGATAATTACGATGGCTCAGAATCCGAGCCAAGTGTGTTGCCAGCGCGAGTGCCTAATCTATTGGCCAATGGCTCGTCAGGCATTGCCGTTGGTATGGCAACCAACATTCCGCCGCACAATCTTGGCGAAGTGATTGAGGCCTGTTTGGGCGTTATTGACAATGAGCATATTACAGTTGATGAATTATTAGACATTATGCCAGGTCCTGATTTTCCAACTGCCGGCATTATTAACGGTGCCAGCGGCATTCGTCAAGCGTACGAAACTGGCAAAGGCAAAATTTATCTGCGCTCCGTGTCTCATATCGAGGGCGAAGACAAACAAAGTATTGTGGTTACAGAATTACCCTATCAAGTCAATAAGGCACGTTTAATCGGAAAAATTGCTGATTTGGTTAGGGACAAACGCATTGATGGTATCACTGGCCTTAGAGATGAGTCCGACAAAGACGGCATGCGTATGGTGATTGAGCTTCGTCGTGGCGAAGTGCCTGAGGTGATGCTGAATAATTTATACAAGCTAACTGAAATGCAAACAGTATTTGGCATTAATATGGTGGCAATTGATAAGGGCATGCCTAAATTGATGACGCTAAAAGGCATTTTAGAGGCCTTTATTGCTCATAGAAGAGATGTGGTGACCCGTCGTTCTATTTTCGATTTAAATAAAGCTAGAAGTAGGGCGCACTTATTAGAAGGCTTATCGGTTGCATTGCATAGTATCGATGACATTATTGAATTGATAAAATCTGCCAACAATCCTACCGAGGCCAAAGAGAGTCTGGTGGCTAAAACTTGGGATGGTTCGGTTATTAAAGAGTTAATTGGTGATCGTGATATGGCTATGTTTAAGCCAGAAACTTTATTGCCTGAGCTTGGCTTGCAGGAAAATGGCAATTATCAGTTGTCCGTTCAGCAGGCACAAGCCATTCTAGACCTCAAACTTCATCGTTTAACCGGCCTAGAAAAAGACAAAATTTTTGATGAATTTAATGAGCTATTAGAGCGCATTAAATATTTATTAGACATCTTGCAAAACCCAGATAGATTAATGCAAGTCATTCGCGATGAGCTTAATGAAATCCGCGAACAATACGCTAATGCGCGATTAACACAAATCATTGAGCACAAAATCGACCTCACATTAGAAGATTTAATTGCCGAAGAAGAGCGCGTGGTAACCCTATCACACGGCGGCTATGTTAAGGCACAATCGCTCAGTGATTATCAAGCACAGCGCCGTGGTGGCAAGGGAAAAACTGCGACCAAGATGAAAGATGAAGATTTTGTTGATCAACTATTTGTTGCCAATTCGCATGATACGGTATTGTGTTTTTCATCAACGGGCAAGGTGCATTGGCTCAAAGTATATGAATTGCCTGTAGCATCACGCACTGCCAGGGGTAAGCCGATTATTAATTTATTGCCACTTGGAAAAGATGAAGTGATTAACGCCATTTTGCCAGTCTCAGAGTTTAGCGAATCGCAGTATGTATTTATGGTGACCAGTTCAGGTACTTGTAAAAAAACCTCATTGACCAATTTTGCCCGTCCTAGAAAGGGTGGTATTATCGCGCTTGAGTTAAGAGATGGCGATAAATTAGTCGGTGTGGAAATTACCTCAGGCGAGCAGAATATTATGCTATTTTCAGCCAATGGCAAATCAATTCGCTTTAAAGAGGCTGATGTTCGGGCAGTAGGGCGTACTGCCATTGGTGTACGCGGTATGAAGTTGGTTGATGATAAAGTGGTTTCCATGATTGTGGCAGATGGCCACAGCCCAATTCTAACTGCCACTGAAAAAGGCTATGGCAAGCGTACCAAATTAGAAGAATACCGCGCTCAAACTCGTGGCGGTTTGGGTTCTATTTCTATTAAAACCTCAGCCCGTAATGGCAAAGTGATTGGCGCCATCCAAGTGACAGATGCGGATGAAATGATGCTAATTTCCAACAAAGGAACGCTGGTTCGTGCACGTGCATCAGATGTATCTATTATTGGTCGCAACACCCAAGGTGTCACGTTGATTAACATTGCCAAAGGCGAAAAACTGGTTTCAGTGGCCAAAATTGTAGAGGCCGAAGAGGATATTACTAGCGAAACAGAAGTACTTGATACGGACGAATAACGGTATTTTTTAAGAGGTGAGTAAACTTTTTAAATAGCATTAACGGATATTTTATTAATATTGGCATTGCAAAAATAAAGCATCAAATAATGGATATTTTTAGTGTTCTCGCGTGGCAGAAAAGGTTAAATTAGGATGACGCTCCATGGTGAGTTGCAAATTAACCATAGACGGGGCAAGATACGCCAACATCCCAGCAGAATCAATGGCAATATTATTACCTGCTTTAATTTTTAATTGCTCAATATCTTTATCACTGCCACTGACCCATCTTGCTGTGGCAATAGCAATGTTTTCAAATTGACAATCGACATTGTATTCGTATTTTAGCCGGTGAGCGACCACATCAAACTGCAATACACCAACTGCGCCCAAGATTTGGGAAGTGTTAATCATAGGGCGGAATACTTGGGTGGCACCTTCTTCGGAGAGTTGGTCGAGGCCTTTTTGTAATGCCTTGGCTTTAAGTGGGTCTTTTAGTTGAGCGCGACGAAATAATTCTGGGGCAAAGTTGGGAATGCCTTTAAAAGTGAGTTTCTCGCCCTGAGTAAAAGTATCGCCAATACGAATACCGCCGTGATTATGAATGCCAATCACATCCCCGGCATAGGCCAGTTCGGTTGCGTTGCGTTCGCGCGACATAAAAGTAACCGCATTGGCAATTTTGATTTGCTTGCCGGTGGACACTTGTAAAACCTTCATACCTTTTTGATATTGCCCGCTAACAAGGCGCATAAATGCCAGACGGTCGTGGTGTTTTGGGTTCATATTGGCTTGAATTTTAAAAATAAAGCCAGTGAATTTTTCCTCATTAGGTGCAACATTGCGCACATCTGAGGCTCTATTTTGAGGCATGGGCGCATATTGAATAAAACCATCAAGCAAATTTTGAATGCCGAAATTAGAAATGGCTGAACCGAAAAATACTGGGGTTTGCTTGCCAGCTAAAAACTCATCAACATCAAAAGGCGTGGTGGTTTCGGTAATTAATGCCACTTCTTCGCGCATTTCAGCAGCCACATCCGCACCCAGTAGTTCATCAACCTGTGGATGATTAACGCCGTCGATAATAATATTTTCACCCACTTCAGAATTTTTACCTGCCTCGTATAAGTAAATTTTGTCCTCCAGCAAATGTACCACGCCTTTAAAACGTTTGCCCATGCCAATCGGCCAGGTAATTGGCGCACATTCAATGTTTAGCACGTTTTCCACTTCGTCTAACAGGTCAATAGGTGTTTTGCCTTCTCGGTCCAGTTTGTTGATGAAAGTGAGAATTGGGGTATCACGCAATCGACAAACTTCCATCAGTTTAATGGTGCGCATTTCCACCCCTTTGGCAACGTCAATCACCATCAATGCTGAATCGACCGCAGTTAGGGTGCGATACGTATCTTCGGAAAAATCTTCATGCCCTGGGGTATCGAGTAGATTAATCACGTGTTTATCATACTCAAATTGCATAATGGAGGAGGTGATGGAAATGCCACGCTCTTTTTCCATGGCCATCCAGTCGGAAGTTGCATGTGTGCTGGCCTTTCTGGCTTTGACACTGCCGGCAGTTTTGATCGCACCTGCATATAATAATAATTTTTCAGTGACGGTAGTTTTGCCAGCATCAGGGTGGGAAATAATCGCAAAAGTGCGACGCTTGGAAATTGCAGACATGGTTATATTGTATGGATAATAATGAGTTCAACGCCGGCTTCATCAAACATAGCTTGTGAGAGTTTGACGCTTTCATTCCAGTGCGTTAGTTCTTTGGATTTTTGCACCACCACTTTTTTAATGCCAACTTGAATAATGCCTTTGGCACATTCTGAGCAAATTGGCAGTCCGTAAACATATAATGTGGCACCATCTAAAGAAGTGCCAGAATAAGTCGCATTGTAAATCGCATTCATTTCAGCATGTACGACGAATTTGTATTTGGTTTCTTTGTCGTTATAGCGCACATCGGTATCATCAATATTGCGCGGAAAGCCATTAAAGCCTTGAGAAAGTACCTCTTTTTTGCTACCAACGGTCACCGCACCGACTTGGGTTGAGGGGTCTTTTGACCAGGTGGATACTTCTTTGGCAAGTGATAGGTAGCGCTTATCCCATTTGTTGAGTTTAGTTTCCATATTAGCGTATTTTAATTGAAGCCAGACTAATTAGCACTAATATTAAAGTAGCCATCCAAAAACGTACAATAATTTTTGGCTCTGAAATGCCTTTTTTCTCAAAATGATGATGAATGGGTGCCATTAAAAAAAAGCGTTTTTGGGTGCGTTTGTAATAAGCCACCTGAATAATAACACTTAAGGTTTCTGCCACAAACACACCCCCCATAATAAATAATAAAATTTCTTGACGCAGAAGAATGGCAATTACCGCAAGCACAGCACCCAGCGCCAATGAACCCATATCGCCCATAAAAATCTCTGCCGGATAGGTGTTAAACCACAAAAATCCTAATCCCGCACCTACCAAGGCGGCGCAAATAACAAATAATTCGCCCGTACCCGGTATAAACGGCATATTTAGATAGTTTGAAAAATTATAATTACCACTAATATAAGCAAATAACGCCAGCGCGCCAGAGATTAAAATTACCGGCATAATTGCCAGCCCATCAAGTCCATCTGTGAGATTAACCGCGTTAGAGGCACCAACAATCACAAAATACGTCAGCACAAGAAAGCCAACAATGCCGATTGAAAGTGTCACATCTTTAAAAAATGGAATGAGTAATTCTGTTTGAATTGGGTCTTGAATGGCAGTTACAATCCAAAATCCAATAGCAATGGCACCGAGTGACTGCCCCAGCATTTTTTGACGAGAGCTTAATCCGTCGGATGATTGTCGCTTGAGTTTTAAATAATCGTCAATAAAGCCAATGCCGCCAAAAATAATGCTGGTCGCCAAAACAATCCACAAATATACACACTGCCAATCGGTCCAAATTAATGAGCTGAGTATAAAAGTAGATAAAATCATCATCCCACCCATCGTTGGCGTGCCAGATTTGGTTAGATGAGATGCAGGGCCATCGGTGCGGATGACTTGACCAATTTGGTATTGGTGCAGTTTTTTGATAAAGCGATGCCCTAGTGCCAAACTAATTAATAATGAGACAAGCATGGCCAGTACCGCTCTTAGGGTAAGGGAGTTTAGTACTTCAAAACTAGGATTGACCCTTGTTAAAAAACCAATCAGTTCTAAAAACACAAAGGTTTATTTACTATCATTAATAGACAATAATTCTAGTTCAAAAATTAAAATACTATCTGCTGCTAGCCCGTTGCGTTGATTGTCGCCATAAATTTGTGAAAATAGCGCAATTAGTGTGCGTTTTTCGCCAACTTTCATAGTCAATACTGAAGTATCAATTAGGCTAACAACAACGCCAGTTCCTGCTGCGAATGGTAAAGGCTCTCCGGTTTCTTTGAGACTGGTGCCATCGTCTAAACTAATCGAAAGGTTGATTTTGACCAAATCGCCTTTGTTAGGTTGTTTGCCTTGTCCTGCTTGGGTGGTTGAGACAAAATAGCCTTGTTTGTTTAATGTGGCGTTGGCATATTTTTTGTGCACAAAGGCGGCAAGTTTGGCGGTTTGCTTGGTGGATTCTTGCTTTTTTTGACCATTATACATTTCCTTAGTCGCCTTAAAAGTAGCTTCATCAGTGCTAAACGCTAAGGCTTTTTTGCCAATTCGGAGGATTTCAACTTTGCGAATAACATCCTCTTTTTTGATGGCATTAACAACTTTCATACCTTCAACCACTTTGCCAAATACGGTGTGTTTTCCATCTAGCCAAGGCGTGGCAGTATGAGTGATAAAAAACTGAGAGCCGTTTGTATTAGGCCCAGAATTTGCCATGGATAAAATACCGCCTGCGTTATGCGTTAAATCGGTAATTTCATCTCTAAATTTGTATCCCGGGCCCCCTGTGCCAGTGCCTTGTGGGTCGCCCCCTTGAATCATAAAATTATCAATCACTCGGTGAAACTTTAAGCCATCATAAAAAGGCTTACCAGCTGGAATGTTTGAAAGTTTGGTGCCTTCGGCTAAACCCACAAAGTTAATAACAGTTAGCGGGGCTTTTTCAAACTCAAGTTGAACAATAATATCACCCTGATTGGTGTGTAGATTGGCATACAGACCGTCATCAAGTTTGGCCTGTGAAGTGAGTGAAAACATAAGAGCAAAAACGATAAGAAAAAAACGAGACATAAGCAGTATTTGGGTAGTTAATTAAAGACGCTTATGATACCTAAAAAACACAATAAAAACTAGACTAACAATACGGTAAAATAAGATTTAATTTATTATTTACTTGTATTAGGAAAAAATCATGTCTTTATTAATTACTGATGAATGTATTAACTGCGATGTTTGCGAGCCAGAATGCCCAAATGATGCGATTTATATGGGGGATGAGATTTATGAAATTGATGGCGATAAATGCACCGAATGTGTGGGTCATTTTGACGAGCCTCAATGTGTAGAAGTTTGCCCTGTGGACTGTTGCCTGCCTGATGCCAATCGTGTTGAGACAGAAGAAGAATTACTGGCTAAATTAAAATAATATTAAGCCTTTTAAGCAAGCATTAAAAAAGGCGACCTATCAAGTCGCCTTGTTTGTTTTTGTTGCGGGTTTTATAATGCCAATGTGGCTTTTAATGCGGCTAATAATAAAGTGATATTCTCTTTTCTTGACGAATGCCCCATTAAGCCAATGCGCCACACTTTGCCCGCATAAGCCCCAAGACCCGCGCCAATTTCTAAGTTGTAGTCATTTAACAAAGTCGCACGTACAGCTGCATCATCAACCCCTTCAGGAATAAATACCGAGTTAAGCTGAGGCAGGCGATCTGCTTCCTTAACCGAGAAATTAATACCCATTGCTTCAAGACCTGCTTTTAGTTCTAGGTGATTAGCCTTATGACGCGCCCAAGAATTTTCCAGGCCTTCTTCGGTAATCATGACTAATGATTCATGCAAGCCATATAGTGTATTAACGGGTGCAGTATGGTGGTAGGTACGTTTTGCACCTTCGCCCCAGTAGCCCATTACCAAATTTAAATCTAAAAACCAAGAAGTAACAGGCGTTTTTCGATTTTTAACCTTGCTTAAAGCGCGCTCGTTAAAGCTCACTGGCGAAATACCCGGCATAGCAGACAAACATTTTTGCGTGCCAGAATAAATCGCATCAATTTCCCATTCGTCAACCCGAAGTTCAGAGCCAGCCAATGAAGTAACCGCATCAACAATAGTAATACAGTCGTTATCATGGGCAATTTTGCACAACGCCTTAGCGTCCGATTGAGCGCCCGTAGAAGTTTCAGCATGCACAAAAGCCAAAATTTTTGCATCTGGATTGTCTTTTAATACTTGCTCAACCTTATCAGTTGACACTGCCTCACCCCATGCATCTTCAACCACAATTGCCTCACCACCAAGCCGAGTAATATTCTCCTTCATACGCATACCAAACACGCCATTAATACAAACCACCACTTTATCACCCGCTTCAACCAAATTCGCAAAACAAGTCTCCATACCCGCCGACCCAGGCGCCGACACAGGCATGGTTAATTCGTTTTCAGTTTTAAAAATGCTTTTCAAGCCTTCTTTGGTTTCATTCATCATGCCCACAAATGCAGGATCTAAATGCCCAATCGTCGGACGAGCCATCGCTGATAAAATTCTTGGATGCACATCAGAAGGACCAGGCCCCATTAGCGTTCTTACAGGTGGATTAAATGATTTCATAGTATTATAAGATTAGAATAAAAAAAGCCATTATAATGGCTTGTCTGTCAATTATTCAACAATTACAACGCACTCTATTTAAGGGTATTGTGAGTGGTTTTTGTTATTATGCAAACGTTATTAATCACCTTTAGGAGTTAT
>JAJRPY010000090.1 GCA_024280535.1 Gammaproteobacteria bacterium
ACCAGGGCGTGAGGCTTATCCGGGCGATGTATTCTATTTACATTCTCGCTTGCTAGAACGCGCATCACGCGTAAACGCACAATACGTTGAGATGATGACTAACGGCGAAGTAACGGGCAAAACAGGCTCACTAACTGCGCTACCCATCATTGAAACTCAGGGCGGCGATGTATCTGCATTTGTACCGACAAACGTCATTTCAATTACCGATGGGCAAATTTTCCTAGAAACGGATTTGTTTAATGCGGGCGTACGGCCGGCAATTAACGCAGGTTTGTCTGTCTCTCGAGTAGGTGGCGCTGCACAAACCAATATCATTAAAAAATTGGGTGGCGGCATTCGCCTAGATTTAGCCCAATACCGCGAATTACAAGCATTTGCCCAGTTTGCCTCAGATTTAGATGCTGAAACCAAGGCGCAAATTGATCGCGGTCAACGTGTCACTGAATTAATGAAACAAAAGCAATATTCACCGCTTTCAGTCGCAGAATTGGCCACTTCGTTATTTGCCGCCAATTCAGGCTCGCTTGATGATATTGATGCCAATAAAGTGGTTGATTTTGAAACCGCATTATTAAACTACATGCGGTCAAATCAAACCACATTAATGGACGAAATTAACGCCAATGGCGATTATAATGATGATATTGCTAATAAGTTACAAGCAGCAATTGACGATTTCAAGGCAAACCACACTTGGTAATTAAATAATATGGCAGCTGGAAAGGAAATTAGAACACAGATCGCGAGTATTAAAAACACTCAAAAGATCACCTCGGCCATGGAAATGGTGGCGGCATCTAAAATGAAAAAAGCGCAAAGCAGAATGGAGGCATCACGCCCTTATTCTGAAAAAATCACGCAAGTGATTGGCCATTTAGCCAACGCGCATCCTGAGTTTGAGCATCCTTATATGAAAGAGGTCGGCGAACTTAAGCGCGTGGGCATTATTATTATTTCAAGCGATCGGGGCTTGTGCGGTGGCTTAAACACCAATTTATTTAGAAGCATCTTAAAACAGATTGCCGCCTATCAAGCAAAAGGCATCGAAGTTGATATTTGCACTATTGGCAAAAAAGCCACGACTTTCTTCAAAAAATTTGGGCTCACCATTCAATCAGTGCTAACCGATTTGGGAGATGCGCCACATTTTGACGACCTATTAGGCAGTGTTAAAGTGATGCTAGATGCTTATGATAACGACGAGTTTCAGCAACTATCCGTTGCCTACAACAAATTTGCCAACACCATGACCCAAGTGCCAACCATTACCCAATTAATCCCCATGGTTGCCTCTAATAAAGCAGGCATGGATCATCGCTGGGATTATATTTACGAGCCAGATGCGCAAGCAGCATTAAGCGCATTATTAGTCAGATACATTGAGGCACTGGTGTATCAAGGCTTGGTTGAAAATATTGCCTGTGAGCAATCATCAAGAATGGTAGCGATGAAAAGTGCCACGGATAATGCTGGCGATATGGTTGATGAGTTAGAAATGGTTTACAACAAAGCAAGGCAGGCGGCCATTACTCAGGAAATTTCTGAGATTGTGAGTGGCGCAGCGGCAGTATAGATTTAAACAATAGAATGACAAAAAGGAAAACAAAATGAGCAGCGGAAAAATTACACAAATTATTGGTGCGGTTATTGATGTCGAATTTCAAGCAGGCAACGTTCCCAATATTTATGATGCCTTGATTGTAACAGAAACAAATTTAACCATTGAAGTACAGCAGCAATTGGGCGACAACACCGTACGTGGCATCGCTATGGGGGGATCTGAAGGCTTGAAGCGTGGCCTTGAAGTAACCAACACCTGCTCTCCTATTCAGGTGCCTGTAGGGACTAAAACCTTAGGTCGTATTATGAACGTATTGGGCGAGCCAATCGATAATGCTGGCGATGTTGGTGCTGAAACACAATGGGCTATTCACCGCACCGCACCTGCGTATGACGAGTTGGCACCTGCGACAGAATTACTAGAAACAGGCATCAAGGTGATTGACCTAGTTTGCCCTTTTGCCAAAGGCGGCAAGGTCGGTTTATTTGGGGGCGCTGGCGTTGGTAAAACCGTTAATATGATGGAGTTAATTCGTAATATTGCCATTGAACACTCTGGCTATTCTGTCTTTGCTGGTGTGGGTGAGCGCACACGTGAAGGCAACGATTTTTATCATGAAATGAAAGAATCTAACGTACTTGATAAAGTATCGCTAGTCTATGGCCAAATGAACGAGCCACCCGGCAACAGATTACGCGTTGCATTAACTGGCTTAACCATGGCTGAATATTTCCGTGATGAAGGTCGTGATGTATTATTATTTATTGACAACATTTATCGTTATACGCTTGCAGGCACTGAAGTATCAGCCTTATTAGGTCGTATGCCGTCAGCAGTAGGCTACCAGCCAACATTGGCATCAGAAATGGGCGCATTGCAAGAGCGCATTACCTCTACCAAAAAAGGCTCAATTACCTCAATTCAAGCGGTTTATGTACCTGCTGATGACCTAACAGACCCTTCACCAGCAACAACATTTGCCCACTTAGATGCAACGGTTGTACTCTCGCGTCAAGTCGCAGAATTGGGCATTTATCCTGCGGTAGATCCGCTGGATTCTACCTCCCGCCAGCTTGACCCATTAATCGTTGGCGAAGAGCACTACGAAGTTGCGCGCGGCGTACAAGGCGTGTTACAGCGCTACAAAGAGTTAAAAGACATTATTGCGATTTTAGGCATGGATGAATTATCTGAAGAGGATAAACAATCTGTCTCGCGTGCGCGCAAGGTGCAGCGTTTCTTGTCTCAGCCATTCTTTGTTGCCGAAGTATTCACCGGTTCGCCAGGCAAATATGTCTCACTTAAAGACACTATTTCTGGCTTTAAAGCGATTCTTGACGGTGAGTTAGACAACCTCCCCGAGCAAGCCTTTTATATGATGGGCTCTATTGAAGAGGTTCGTGAAAAAGCCGCTGCGGAGAAGGTGTAAATGTCAACAATTCAGGTTGACATCGTCAGCGCCACAGAATCGCTTTATTCAGGCGAAGCCAAATGCGTATTTGCCCCTGGCAGCAACGGCGAGTTAGGCATCTACCCTCAACATCTACCTCTATTATCAACATTACGCCCTGGCGAAGTTCGTGTTGAAACTAAAAACGACATTCAGTCAATCTACATTTCTGGCGGCATCGTTGAAGTCCAACCTGACGTAGTCACCATTTTTTCCGACACTGCCATTCGAGCAGGCGATTTAGACGAATCCAAGGCACTAGAAGCCAAACAACGCGCCCAAGAAGCCATGGAAAACGCAACTGAAAGCCAAGACATTTCAGCCACCCAAGCCGCCCTTGCCGAATCCATGGCACAACTACAAATGATTCGAAAAATGCGTGGAAAAAAAGGCTGAGACCCATTGAGAAACACAATATAATAAGGGACATGCAAAAAAAATTATAAAGAGAAATTATCAAAATTAGATATTGAAACCAGTGATGAGCTAATATCAAATGGTAGCAAAGAACATGCTCAAGTTTTAATTTATCAATTTCTTGATAAAGCTAAAAAGAACGTCAATATTACGTCTAAAGGGTTATCTATTTACAATGATGATAAAATAGTGAACGCCTTAAATATAGCCTTAAATAGAGGTGTAAAAATAAAGATACTACTAGATGACCATCACACCAAAATAACCAATAATTCTTTTTTAGATCGTTGCCTTGACAATGAAAATTGCGAAGTTAAAACTTATGATAAACCTTTAAAAGCACATATCGTAACTAGAGATGACTCTGCTTTCAGATACTGTGACAATCCTGGTAGTAATATAGCGGTTGCCTCTTTCAATCGCACTGATGTTGTTAAAAATGCAACAGAGAAAGTGTTTGGCACTTTTTTTGATAACCAGCCAGAATACACCGCTTAACAATATTTTTTATGGCTTCTGGGTATCTTGATTTAGCTTATCTTATAGAAATATCCATTGTCTTTAATCTTGCATATAGAGAAATTAAACACGGGTCTGTTTTAGAAAAAATGAAACAGATCCGTGTAAAAATGTCTAAAGATCTAGAACTGCAAGAAAGAATTGATGCAATAAAAAAAGATACGAACCTTGCTGGTGCAACAGTTAAATCCAATTATACGGAATTAAATGCTATTATTGAATGCGATGAAGAAAAATCCACAGATTGCAAAAATACAGACAGCATTCTTTGTGAGGCATGGAAACACAAAAAATGGTGTTG
>JAJRPY010000091.1 GCA_024280535.1 Gammaproteobacteria bacterium
ACAGGGGATAAAATTGTCAGTGCCAATGGTGTGGCTATTCACAGTTGGCAAGATTTTGTCAATACCTTACAAGCAACGCCCATCAAGCCGATTGCGCTTATTATTGAGCGTCATGGCAAAAAACTGGGTATCAGCCTCACCCCAAAATTAATCAACAACTCGCCCAAGGCTGGCGTCAGCGTGGTACTGCCAAGTGACTATCTGAAAAAATGGCAAGTGACCATTCAAAAAAGCCCTATTGAAGCACTAAGTGCTGCTTTATCCAAAGTGTACCAATTAACTGCGCTAAATTTAACCATGATTAAAAAAATGATTATTGGCGAGGCTTCGATTGATCAAATTAGCGGTCCTGTGCGTATTGCCACTTATGCTGGAAAAAGTGCCGAAGTTGGATTGGTGCCGTTTTTGTCTTTTCTAGCGTTAATTAGTATCAGTCTTGGTCTGCTTAATTTACTGCCTATTCCTTTGCTGGACGGGGGTCATTTATTGTTTTATTTAATCGAAATGATTAAGGGTACTGCCATTAGCGACAACAGTCAACAGGTTTTTGCTAAGTTTGGCTTGTTTGTTATTTTGTCATTAACATTTGTTGCCCTGTATAATGACTTGATACGTTTACTATAATTGATTTAAATTTTATGAAAAAATTCCTCCTAAAGTTATTAATTTCTGCCAGTGTTTTTAGCGTTTCTACTGCCTTTGCAGATCCGATTAAAAGTATTGAAATACTAGGGTTAGACTCTATTTCACGAGGCACTGTTTTAAGTTATTTACCGGTTGAAGCGGGCGATGATTACAATACTCAAATCTCTGGAGATATTATTCGCGCATTATATAAAACCAATTTTTTTAAAGATATTGACGTCTCGCAAGTTGATCAAATTTTAAAAATTGCACTCAAAGAAAATCCTCATATTAAACGTGTGGAGGTGCTCAATTACTCCGACAAGGTCATTGATGAAAATTCATTAAAGAAAATTCTTAAAAGTATGGATTTGTATCAAGGCAAGATTTTTAATAAAAGTCAGTTGAATAAATTAATTACCCAGATAAAGGAAAGTTACATTGCCAAAGGTTATTACAGTATCGACATTAGCAAAAAAATACAAATTGACGCGCAAAATAGAGTGGATATTGAACTGGATATTGACGAAGGCGATGTGGCTAGAATTTCCAGTATGGTTATTTCAGGTAGCCAAGTGCATAGTGAAGAGGAATTGTTAGATTTATTTGAAATTGGCGAATCTGATTTTTTTATCAAGAATTATTTTACCGAAAAAGACCATTATTCAAAAATAGCGCTAGATGCCGGCATTGAGGCTATGAAATCGCTTTATATTAACGCCGGTTACTTTGATTTTACCGTAGATAAAGTGGATACCCAGCTATCAGAAGACAAGGAAAATATTGCCATTGATATTCAAATTAATGAAGGCAGACAATATAAAGTTGGCAAAATTAAATTTACTGGCATTCCAATCAATCAACCCATTAAAGCGCTTAAGGATTTACTCACTGTTAAAACAGGCGACATATTTGAGCGCCAAAAAGTCATTAAAAGTGTCCAAGAAATTACCAGTGTATTTACCGACCAAGGTTACGCATTTGCCAAAATCAATCCTATTACTTCTGAGGGCGTTGAACCTCACTTGGTTGATTTAAATGTTGAGGTAACCCTGAATGAAAAAGTGTATATCAATCGCATCACCATCACCGGCAATACTCGAACCCAAGACGAGGTCATTCGTCGTGAAATTGGCATCTATGAAGGCAGTCTATATTCTAATGCTGAACTGGATGAGTCGGTTACCAGAATCAGGCGCTTAGGGTTTTTCTCCGATGTAAAAATGGAGGTATCCAAGTTGGAAGGGTTTGGCGATAAAATCAATATTCATCTTAGCGTCACAGAAACCAAAACCGGCTCCTTTTCAATTGGTTTAGCACACTCCAGTTCTTCTGGTGCAACCTTTGAGCTAGGCATTAAAGAAAAAAACTTCCTGGGGTCGGGCAATACACTTAACGCCGAAATCTCCAGTGCAGAGCTCTCCCAAACCATTAGTTTTTATTTTGAAGACCCTTATGCAACCAAAGACGGGCATTCAGCAAGTTATGGTATATTTTTGAAAGAAAATAAAGGTAAGGCAAGTAAGAGCTCTTATAAAATAAGCGAGAAAGGGGGTAGCATAGGTTATGGCATCCCACTCACAAAAGACACCCGATTAAATGCCGATATTCAACTTTCCGTCAGAGATATTACCTGTGGATATGAATTTGGTGGCACCAATGGTCCAGAACCTCAACCCGATGACACGTCTAAAAAAGATCCGGATAATTTTATTGGCGATGGTCTTGAAACTGAACAATGTGCCAATGGCGATAAAAATGAAGTTAAAGCCAATCTTAGTTGGAGTAACAACACCCTAAACAACGCCAGTTTTCCAACCGAAGGGCAAAAAAATAAACTTAGCTTAGATGTAGCTCTGCCAATTGCCGACTTTAAATATTACCAATTCGATGCCTCTCACAAAAGTTATTTTCCATTAGGTCGTGACCTCACCTTTACTTTAAAAGCTGATTTAGGCGTGGCGCAAGGTTATGGCGGCAAAGAATTGCCATTCTTTAAACGTTATTACGGTGGTGGCAGCTCCTCGGTGCGTGGTTTTGCTCTTAATTCTTTAGGTGCCACCTATAAGAATGGTGTTGCCAAAGGGGGTGAGTTGTCTATGCTGGGGGGTACTTCAATCATCTCGCCTATGAAATTTATTACCAATAGTGAAAATATGCGTATGAGTGCCTTTATTGATATGGGTGCGATTGGAGAAAAAGTGTCCAACATCAGTTCTAAGCAAATTCGTATGTCAGCAGGGCTGGCATTCTCATGGCTAACCCCTGTGGGGCCAATCGGTCTTTATTTTGCCACCCCACTAATTAAACGTGCCGGCGACGAAACCAAAACATTCGAATTTACCTTGGGCAATAGTTTTTAATCTATGCACACGCTGGAAGAATTATCCACGCTCATCAATGCTGAATTGATTGGCGATGCTGGCTATCAAATTAACAGTTTGGCTAGTATAGAGTATGCACAGGCACAGCAGCTTAGTTATGTGGTTGCCCATAACCATTCAAGCCACCTACTGAATACATCAGCAGGTGCGGTAATTGTCCACAAATCATTAGCAGACGCCTGCCCAACCAATGCACTAGTGGTGGACAATGTTTATTTGGCTTTTGCGCAAATAACCCAATTATTTCAACGCAACATTTCCTACGCTAGCGGCATACATCCTAGTGCCGACATTAGTCAAGCACAAGTTGCAGATAATTGCACTATTGGCCAACAAGTGGTGATTGGCAGCAATACCACCATTGCTGCCAATGTGGTGATTGAAGCGGGCACAAGCATTGGTCACCACTGCACGATTGGGCCCAATGTATCCATTCTTCGAGGCACTCGCATTGGCAATTATGTTGCTATTTCACCCGGTGTGGTGATTGGCGCTGAGGGCTTTGGCAATGCTCAAGATGCCGATAAACACTGGCATACT
>JAJRPY010000092.1 GCA_024280535.1 Gammaproteobacteria bacterium
AGCGGATTTAGTCAGCATTTTTTTAAACAAAACGACCAGGAAATAAGGGTTATTTTAACAAAAGTTGGTTGTTTTGTCTATGATTTTTGTTATGTTTATTGTTATAAATCAAGTGGTTGGGTGGTTTTTAAGGGTTGACTAGGTATTAAGCCAAATGATAATCCAGTTAGCAGCCCTTGTGCTAATGCACTTATTGAATGTTGATCAATAACTCTAATAATTAGAGCATCAGCATCTTTGGTTCTTATTCTTTTTATCGACGGACAGCCCAAATCTTGTAAAGTTTTCTTTGTGACTAAATCTAGTTGTTTTCTTATTGCCAAAATACGTTCTGGATGAGAGTTTTTTACACCAAATGTATTTGTGTGGTAACTACTTGACACGACCAACTGAAAATTAGCAGGGCAAACCCAAGGTGTTTTTATAGGTTGGAGTAGATTCTTCATTGTTGTGTCGTAAGCTATACCAGTCAATACACCCCTGTAGAGAGAAATAACAAACGATTAGCAGTACGCTTCTAATTATTGACCACATTCTATACTCCTAACGTTAAAATTCACTTGGTATATCAGCACTCAGGCGTATTATCAGTGATTTTAACATTCATCCGTAAGCAAACTAGGCTGTTCACTGTCTAACAATTCCACTTTTTTAAGTTTACGCTCCAATACATTGCTTCGAGTTGTTCGGAGTTTTTCCAAAGTGCCTGAGGCGGTATTAAGCTGCTTTTGCACTTGCTCAAAAACGCCAGAAAAGGTGCTAAATTCGGTTTTTACTGCGGTTAGAACATCCCATACTTCGGAGCTTCTTTTTTGGATTGCCAAGGTTTTAAAGCCCATCTGCAAACTGTTTAAAAAGGCAGCCAGTGTGGTGGGCCCGGTGATGGTGATTTTGTATTGTCTTTGTAGTTTTTCAAACAAGCCTGCATGCCTCAATACTTCGGCGTATAGACCCTCGTCGGGCAAATACATTACTGCAAAATCAGTGGTGTGAGGCGGGTCAATATATTTGCCAGCAATGTCTTTGGCAAATAGTTCAATTGATTTTAAGACTTTTTTCTGAAATGCTTCTATTTTGGGTTTATCGCCCAATTCATAGGCGTCAATTAGCCTTTCGTAATCTTCTCTTGGGTATTTAGCATCTATTGGTATCCACACTTCGCCTGTGCTTTGGCCGGGCAGTTTAATGGCAAATTCAACATTGGCTTGGGAACCTTTTTTGGTGGCAACATTGCAGGCGTACTGTTCTGGGGAGAGCATTTGCTCCAAAATAGCGCCCAATTGATACTCGCCTAAGGTGCCTCGTGTTTTGACATTGGATAGCACTTTTTTCAAATCACCGACATCATTGGCCACGGTTTTCATCTCGCCTAAACCGATATGCACTTGCTCTAATCGCTCGCTAACTTGCTTAAAAGATTCGCCTAAACGTTTTTCCAAAGTGCTTTGTAATTTTTCATCAACCGTTTGGCGCATTTCCTCTAGTTTTTTGGCGTTTTCTTCTCTAATATTGGTCAATTGACTACTCACTGTTTTTTCAATGTGCTTGATATTATCAGTTGCCTGTTGGTTAAATTGGGTTTGTTGTTGGTTAAAATCGTTAAATTTTTCCTTGATGAGGGCGCCAACCTCTTGGTTTAATTGCCTTTGTTTTTCTTGTTGTTGATTAAATTTGGTATCAATTGTTGCGGTTAATGATTTTTCTAATGCCTGAATTGAGTCGTTTAATTCTTGTCTATTATCTTTGGCAATGTTATTAATTTCTTCTCGGTTGATTTTTAACTCATCTTTAAAGGCTTTTTCCAAATCTCTAATCGGTGCATCAATATCCAACGCTTCTTTGTTGCGCCGCAAAAATATCACCAACGCAATTAACGCCAACAACAATACTACTATCAAACTATCCATTTTTCCAACTCCTTAGCTGTATCAATCAAAAAATCATAACCCCAATCTTGCTCTACTACCCCGTAACCATAAGTCACTGCCACGGTTTTAATGCCTGCATTTTTCCCTGCCAGCATATCGTTTTTATCATCACCGATAAACAAACACGATGCTGGTTTAACTGCTAATTGTGCGCAAGCGTAAAGCAGCGGTGCAGGATGTGGTTTGTTGTGTGTTAATGTATCGCCACACACCACCACATCAGGCTTGATGTTTAATTTGTCTAATAACAAATGCGTTAGGTTTGTAGGTTTGTTGGTAACAATTCCCCAATGCAATTGTTGCTGTTTAATCTGCTTGATTAGCGCATCAATACCCTCAAAAGTTTTTGAATGTTTATCGATATTGTCGGCATAAATCTGTAACAATCTTTGCTGTCTTTTGTTAAATTCAGGATGCGACTCATCACAATTAAAGCCCATGCTCACCAACGCCTTGCCGCCAAAAGCCACTAAAGGTTTAATTGCTTCATCGCTTTTTTTGCCCACGCCATTTTCTAGCAACAACAAATTGAGCGCATAAGCAAGATCGGGTGCGGTATCAACCAAGGTGCCGTCTAAATCAAAAAGAAGTGTCTTAACTGCCATAAAATCATTAAAATTCAAAGTTTGCCAATTATAAACTAACTATGCTACTACTAAGGTCTCTACTTTACTTTTTGGGTTCGTCATTGGTGCTGGTCGTGTTAGTCATTACCACACTGATATGCTTCCCTTTATCTGTCAAATATCGCTACGCCCTTCTCTCAAAATGGTCGAGTTTTTGCATCTGGTGGTTAGGTGTCACGGTTAATATTCGCATCAACATCATCGGCAAAGAAAATGTCCCAACGGTGCCCTGCGTGATTATTTCTAATCATCAATCTACTTGGGAGGTTATGGGGTTACAAATCGTTTTTCCACATCAAACTTGGGTGGTCAAACAAGAATTACTATGGATTCCAGTTTTTGGCTGGGGTTTGATGCTATTAAAACCGATTGTTATTGATCGTGGTGAAAAACTCAAAGCGCTGAAAAAAGTTATTCAACAAGGGGTGGACAGAATTTCTAAAGGGATTTTTGTGGTGATATTCCCCGAAGGCACGCGCCAGCCTTACGGGCAACTGGGCGAATATCAAAAAGGCGGTGTTGCCATTGCCAAAAAATCAGGCTGTGATATTTCCCCTGTGTATCATAATGCGGGCAAATTCTGGCCTAAGGGCAATTTTATCAAGCGGGCAGGCACCATTACCATCGTCGTCGGAAAGCCTATTAGTTCGCAAGGGAAAAATGCAACCACCTTAATTAAAGAAATTCAAGAATGGACGCTTGATATGCAAAAAAAATATTGAGTTGTTGCGTTATATCGTTTTTTAGCTGATTTTCATACCAACTTTGACGCCAGAATCTGCGGATAAAATATGTAAAGATTTGCCATCACTCGCAGCAAGAATCATCCCTTCAGATATGCCAAACTTCATTTTCCTAGGTGCTAAATTCGCCACCATCACCGTTAAACGACCGACCAATTCCTCGGGTGCATAATGCGCTTTAATGCCAGAAAATACATGGCGAAGCCTATCTTCGCCAATATCCAAGGTTAGGTGCAATAATTTATCTGCCCCTTCAACCTGCTCAGCGTGAACGATTTTGGCAATTCTTAAATCCAACTTATTGACCTCGTCAATTTGTATCAAATTATCTGCCTGCTCGCTTTCTTTCGCGCTGATTGTTTGCGTTGATGCTGCCACCACAGTATCAATTTGCGCATCCTCAATACGTGACATCAGCGGCTTAAATTTGTTAATTTGATGCTTGGTTAATGGGTGTTTAAGCTCGTGCCAATTGAGTTCGTCGATATTTAAAAATAATTCAACTTGCTTGGCCATTTCTGGCAATACTGGCTTGAGATAGGTCATTAATACTCTAAATAAATTAAGTGCCAACGAGGTGACATCGTGCACTTGCGCCTCTTTGCCTGCTTCTTTAATCAGCTGCCACGGCTTGTGTTCGTCGATATATTGATTAGCCTTATCGGCAAGTTTCATAATTTCGCGCATGGCTTGGGCATAGTTGCGCGCTTCGTACAGTTGCATAATATCATCACCTTTGTCCACAAACTCTTGATAAAGGTCGGCTTCAATGGCATAAGGTGATAGTGTTTTGTCAAATTTTTTGATGATAAATCCAGCACAACGAGAGGCAATATTCACCACTTTACCGACTAAATCGGCATTCACTCTTTGCTTAAAATCTTGTAGGTTTAAATCAATATCGTCAATTTTGCTAGAGAGTTTATAGGCATAATAATAACGCAAACATTCTGGATTGAGGCTTTCTAAATAGGTTCTTGCCTGAATAAAGGTGCCGCGAGACTTGCTCATTTTTTGCCCATTAACGGTTAAAAATCCATGTGCATAAATGGCACTAGGTGTGCGATAATTAGCCCCCATCAGCATAGCTGGCCAGAATAATGCATGAAAATACACAATATCTTTGCCAATAAAATGATACAACTCGGTGGTTGAATCTGGCTTGAAATACTCGTTAAAATCCAAGCCCTGTTCGTCACACAGTTTTTGAAAACTGGCCATATAGCCAATCGGCGCATCGAGCCACACATAAAAATACTTATTCTCCACACCAGGAATTTGAAAGCCAAAATAAGGCGCATCCCGAGAAATATCCCATTGCTGCAAGCCTTGTTCAAACCATTCTGCCAGCTTGTTGCTAATTTCAACTTGCAAATGCCCTGCTTCTGTCCAGGCTTTAAGTTGCACGTTAAATTGTGGTAAATCAAAAAAATAATGCTCTGAATCTTTGGTAATTGGCGTGGCACCTGAAATGGCAGATTTTGCATTAATCAACTCGGTTGGCGAATACGTCGCACCACACACTTCACAATTATCGCCGTATTGGTCTTTGGCAGCGCATTTTGGACACTCACCGCGAATAAATCGATCAGGCAAAAACATCTTTTTTTCAGGATCAAACGCCTGAGAAATAGTACGCGTTTTAATA
>JAJRPY010000093.1 GCA_024280535.1 Gammaproteobacteria bacterium
AAAAAATAATCGGCGATTTGGCTTAATTTTTGCAATGCCTGCTGGTTGTCAGTGATTTGTGGATGGTGCGCTGGATTGCCAGAAGTGAGTAGCAAAGGCACGTCGAACTGTTGTAATAACAAATAATGTAATGGCGAATAGGGCAACATAAAGCCTAATTTGTTTTGCTGAGGCGCTATAGATGGGGGCAGGGGGGTGGCATCAGGGTTACAGGCTAGCAAAACGATGGGGGCAGCACTACTGAGTAATAGCGCGGATTCTGCTGGGGAGATTTGGCAATAACGGCGTATCATATTTAAATCTTTTGCCATCAAGGCAAAGGGTTTGTGTGCTCGGTGTTTGCGTTTTCTTAGTGTGGTGATGGCTGAATCGTTGGTTGCTAAGCAGGCTAAATGGAAGCCACCGATGCCTTTGATGGCGATGATTTTTCCTTGTTTTAATAGGGTTGCACTGTGCTTAATCAGCTGATCGCTGGCAATTGTGTTGCCTGCTGAGTCGGTTAATTGTAATTGTGGGCCACAATCTGGGCAGGCGTTGGGCTGGGCGTGAAAGCGCCTATCGTCTGGATTTTGATATTCTTGCTGGCATTGTTGACAGAGGTTAAAGCGCGCCATACTGGTGGATTTTCTATCGTAAGGCAGGTTTTTAAGGATAGAAAATCGAGGTCCGCAATGAGTACAATTGGTGAACGCATAGCCATAGCGGCGATTGTTTTTATCGGTGATATCCTTAATACAATCTGCGCAAATACTGGCATCAGGTAGCACCTGTGTGGCAACCTTTCCGCCTCGACTGCGACTAATGCTAAAGGTTAAATAGTGTTTCATTTGGGCATCTTTGCTGCTGATATGGCTAATATTGGACAGTGCGGGTGCATCACTGCTAAGCATTGATAAAAACTGGGTGAATTGCTGAGCTGTGCCTTGTGCCATAATAATCACACCGCTGGCATCATTATAAACCTCGCCAACAATGCCTAGCTGCTGGGCAATTGTGTAAATGAAGGGACGAAACCCCACGCCTTGCACTGCGCCTGAAATGTTGATTTGTTGACTAATAAGGTTGCACACGCTGATTATTTTTTCTGAGTGCTGGATTTGTCAAATACTACCTCATATTGTTGCATATGCTCCTTTAACATTTTATTAAATTCTGCGGTGTAGAACTCAATGGCGGCATCGGTGCTTTGCTGGTAATTTTCCTTTGATTTGGATAAAGAAGCGGTGATAAATGCACTAAAGCGTGCGGATGCATACAATAGTGCGGCATTCACCAGTTGATGGTCGGGCGTTTTAACGTCGCATAATTGGTTTGCGTCTGCAATAAATACATCTGCCATTTTGATAAATTTTTTGTCCGTTGCGGGGTCGCTTTTTTGGGTAGTACTCATTATGCTCCTTGTAGTTAGTGGTTAATGTTAGCAAATTCTAGGCAGTTGGTCGCCGATTAATTTGTCAATAATTTTGGTGCCACCGAATAAAGTATTGAGTGCCACAATGCCTTGTGGACCTTCGGTAACAGATCCAATAATGCGTGCTTCTTTGCCTTCCTTGGTTTGTTGCATGGTTGCCAACACTTTGTCCGCATCAGCCGATGCCACTACACAAACCAATGTACCTTCATTGGCCAAATACAAAGGATCCAAGCCTAAAATTTCACAAACACCGCGCGTTGGCACTCTAACGGGCAAGTGTTCTTCTTGGATAATCATAGAAACGTTAGAATCGCTGGCAATTTCATTTAACACGGTAGCAACACCGCCTCTGGTGGCATCGCGCATGGCATGGATATTATTAGAAACGCTAAGCATTTTTGCCACTAGATGGTTAAGCACTTGGCAATCACTGGTAATATCAGCACTAATCGCCAGTTCTGCTCTGGATTGCATAATCGTGGCTCCGTGGTCGCCAATAAAGCCATTGACGATAATTTTATCGCCAATTTGTGCTTGGTTAGCGTGTATTTCAATGCCTTGCTTAATCACGCCAACGCCGGCAGTATTGATGAATATTTGGTCGGCACTGCCTCTTTCAACCACCTTGGTATCGCCACAAACAATGCTAACGTTGGCAGCTTCGGCAGTGTGTTGCATAGATTTGATAATTTTGTCTAATGTGGCAATTGGTAGCCCTTCTTCTAAAATCAGACCGCAGGTTAAATATAAGGGTGTGGCACCGCTCATGGCCAAATCATTTACCGTACCAGTGACGGCCAATTTGCCAATATCACCGCCTTTGAAAAACAAGGGGCTAACAACGAAGCTGTCTGTTGTTAAAGCTAGCTGACCTTTGGGCATATCAAATCGCGCCTGGTCTTCCATGGTTGCCAAATATTCATTGTTAAACGTCTCCACAAAAATATCTTTGATTAAGTCGCTGCTGGCCTTTCCACCACTGCCGTGCGCCATGGTGATTTTTTTGTTTTGGTATTTTTTATTCATGATGTGTGTTGATTAAGTCAATATTTTGTCCGTAACTATAATGTGCAGAGCAAGCACCTTCAGTGGACACCATTAATGCACCTAATGGGGTTTCTGGCGTGCATTGTTTGCCGAATACTTTACATTGCCATGGCTTTAAAATGCCTTTTAGCACTTCGCCACATTGGCAAATATCGGGGTCTGTTACCGTGACTTCTTTTAAGTCAAAGGCTGCCTCTGCATCAAATGCGCGGTATTTTTCGTTGATTTTTACCCCAGAATGGTTGATTGAGCCCAGCCCACGCCATTCAAAGAAATCACGCAATTCAAACACACTGGCAATTGAGTTTAAGGCGTTGGCGTTACCTGCATCGTTGACCAGTCGGGCGTATTGATTTTCAATTTTTGCCTCGCCGTTTTTTAGTTGTTTGAGTATCATCCATACCGATTGCAAAATATCCAACGGTTCAAATCCAGCGGCTACTAAAGGTTTGTGATACTGATTGGCAATAAAATCATAAGGCTGGGTGCCGATGATTAGACTCACATGTCCCGGGCCTAAAAATCCATCAATGCGCATACCTGGGGAGTCTAGCACGGCTTTAATGGTTGGGATAATGGTAATATGGTTGCAAAATAAATAAAAATTGTTAACACCTTCTTTTGCCGCTTGCATTACTGATAATGCGGTCGAGGGCATGGTGGTTTCAAACCCTAGACCAAAGAATACCACGCGTTTTTTTGGGTTTTTCTTGGCAATCATTAACGCATCTAAAGGCGAATAAACCATTCTAATATCGCCCCCTTCGGCCTTCACATCTAGCAGACTTTTTGAACTGCCAGGTACCCGCATTGCATCGCCAAAAGTGGTGAAAATGACCTCTTTATGCTCAGCAATACGAATACAATTATCCACCACTGAACGGGGCAATACGCAAACAGGGCAGCCAGGACCATGGACAAAATCTAATTTTTCAGGCAATAATTGATTAAGCCCATAACGAAAAATAGAGTGCGTATGCCCGCCACAAACCTCCATAATTTGAATTGGTCGATCTGTTGATAATTTGATAGTTGAGCATAATACCTCTATTTCTTTAAGAATTTTTTTTGCCTGCTGGGGGTTTCTAAATTCATCGACATATTTCATGAGTCTTCTCCTTGATTTATATCCTCAACCACTGCGGATAATTCGCCAATTTCAGCCAATATGGTTAATGTCTTTTTGGCTTCCTCTTCGTCAACGATACTGAGTGCAAAGCCAACATGCACCAAAACCCATTGATCGATTAAATCTTGTATTTGATGCGTGTCACTTAATACACAGGCAATATTAACGTCTCTGGAAACACCAGATAAATCCACTCTTGCAATTTGATTGTCCTCATCAACTATTGCCTTAATTTGTGCCGGAATGCCTAAACACATAACTAACCTCCTGTTAAATTATTTGATAAATCCACAATAGACAGACTGTTTGTCTTACTTTTAATCATTGCTCGTTGGATTTCGTTTTGTAATTCCCGCACGTTGCCTGTCCAATTATACTTTTCCAGCACTTGCATGGCCTCGTTGTCAATGGCAATAATGTTGGTATTAAACAATAAATTACCTTGCTTGATAATATGCATACAGATTGATGGAATATCGACTTTTCTCTCCCTTAAGGGTGGAATTTTAAACTCAACACCTGCCAATCTGTAAAATAAATCTTGTCGAAAATTGCCGGCTTTTATTTCTGTTTTTAAATCTTTGTTGGTTGCGGAAATAACCCGAATATCAATTGGTATATAACGATTTCCGCCCAGTTTACGAATTGTACCCTCTTGTAAAACACGCAGTAATTTAACTTGAAAAGCAGGGGATATATCGCCTATTTCATCTAAAAAAACCGTACCACCATTTGCCTCTTCCAATAAACCTGTTTTGTCATTATAGGCACCTGTGAATGCGCCTTTTACATGTCCAAATAATTCGCTTTCTAATAAATCGTCTGGTAGGGCTGCGCAATTTTCAATGATTAAAGGCTTGCTTTCTCTGGCACTG
>JAJRPY010000094.1 GCA_024280535.1 Gammaproteobacteria bacterium
CGGCTGGTGTGGTTTGCGCACGGTTCAAATCACGCGCTGCTAATGCGTATAAAGTATCGTTAATCAAGGTTGATTTTCCCGAACCAGAAACGCCGGTAATACAGGTCAGCACACCCACAGGAATTGACAAATCAACACTATTTAAATTATTCCCTCTGGCACCTTTAATCTCCAACCACTGATTTGAAGTTTTGCGCTGACTGGGCACCTCAATACTTTGCCTGCCACTGATATAATCCCCTGTTAATGATTTTGGATTATTGGCAATTTCTTCTGGCGTGCCCACTGCAATAATCTCACCACCATGCATACCCGCACCCGGACCAATATCAATCACATAATCCGCCTGCTTAATGGCATCTTCATCATGCTCAACCACAATCACTGTATTGCCAATATCGCGCAAGTAAGTCAAGGTATTGAGCAATTTTTGATTGTCTCGCTGATGCAGGCCAATAGACGGCTCATCTAATACATACAAAACCCCCATCAAACCTGCACCAATTTGGCTGGCCAATCGAATCCGTTGCGCTTCACCGCCTGACAAGGAATTTGCCCGACGGTCAAGGCTTAAATACTCCAACCCAACATTAATCAAAAATTCCAATCTTTGGCTGATTTCATTTAAAATTTTATCGGCAATTTGCGCTCTTGATCCTTCAAGTTTTAAGGCTTTGAAAAACTCATAAATATTAGCAATGGACAATTTTGTAATATAAGGCAAATGATGGCCGCCAATAAATACATTTCTGGCAGATTGATTGAGTCGGTCACCACCACATTCCGCACAACTTTGGCTGACCACATAGCGTGACAATTCCTCGCGAACAGAGCGAATTTCACTCTCTTCATAGCGCCGCATCATACGGGGAATAACCCCCTCAAAAGGCTTGGCCTTATTTGACCAGCCCTGCCTGCCTTTTATTTTGGAAAAATCAATCTCATCGCTGCCGCTACCATACAAAACAATTTTTTGATGCTTATCGCTTAATTCCTCATACGTGGTTTCAATATCAAATCCATAATGCCGACCCACTAATAATAATATTTGATAAAAATAAGCATTAGAACGACCCCAGCCATAAATAGCCCCGTCTGCCAAACTCAAACCCGGATTAGCCACTACTTTTTGTGCATCAAATATATCTTTCACTCCCAGTCCATCACAAGCTTGGCAAGCGCCTACAGGGTTATTAAATGAAAACAATCTTGGCTCTAATTCAGTTAATGAATAGCCACATTGCACACAAGAAAACTTAGCCGAAAAAACCAACTCATCCCAACTGGGCTTTTTGCTCATAGCAGCAACTCGCACCAAGCCATTGCTTAAATTTAATGCCGTTTCTAAGGATTCAGACAATCTGGCAACAATATCTTTGCGAATCTTAAGCCGATCAACAACAATTTCGATGCTATGACGAGTTTTGCCATTGAGTTCATCCATTTCATCTATATAAACAATTTCACCATCAACACGAGCGCGTAAAAATCCTTGATGCGACAACTCTTCTAATAATTTTTTATGACTGCCCTTGCGGTTTTGCACAATTGGTGCCAATAACATAATTTTTTCACCCTCGGGCAAAGTAGTAATGCTATCCACCATTTGCGAAATGGTTTGGGATTCAAGATCAATTTTATGCTCAGGACATTTTGGCACGCCTGCTCGAGCAAATAACAATCTTAAATAATCATAAATTTCAGTAATGGTACCTACCGTGGATCGTGGATTGTGCGAAGTCGCCTTTTGCTCAATAGAAATGGCTGGAGACAAGCCCTCGATATGATCAACATCGGGCTTTTCCATCAATGATAAAAATTGCCTTGCATAAGCCGACAACGACTCAACATATCGCCGCTGACCCTCGGCATAAATAGTATCAAAGGCCAAAGATGATTTACCAGAACCTGACAAACCCGTCATAACCACGAGTTTATTTCTAGGAATATCAATGTCAATATTTTTTAAATTATGGACGCGGGCACCGCGTATGCTGATTTGATTCATGGCTGGATAAATTTATGTCGGACAAAGGGTTCATTATAACGAACAAGATGGGTAAAATCACCCTCTATTAATTAACCTTACTCACTATTATTGATATGGCCAAATACAAACGCATTTTATTAAAGCTTAGCGGCGAGGCATTAGCCAGCGCTGACAACACCCTCGATCCAGCCACCTTGACCAAAGTAGTCGGCATTATCCAATCTGTTTTAGCGCAAGGCGTTGAACTGGGCATTGTTGTCGGAGGAGGTAATATTTTCCGCGGTGCTGCCTTAGCCGAAGCGGGTATAAATCGCGTTACTGGTGACCACATGGGTATGCTTGCCACGGTGATGAACGCATTGGCCATCTCAGATACTTGTCGAAAAAATGATGTTGATGTATTGGTTATGTCAGGATTTCCAATTGGCGGCGGCGTTTGCGAACCTATGGATCACAACAAAGCTAAGCAGGCATTAAGCGCTGGAAAGGTCGTGATTTTTTCAGCCGGCACTGGCGCCCCATGCTTTACCACCGATACAGGCGCCACTCTTAGAGCCATTGAAATTGGTGCAGAAGCCGTGTTTAAGGCAACCAAGGTAGATGGTATCTACACTGCTGATCCAGCCAAAGACCCAAACGCAACCCGCTATGACACTTTAAGTTTCGATGAGGCCATTGCACAAAATTTACAAATCATGGACACCTCAGCATTTGCCATGTGTCGAGAACATAATCTTGAAATTTGCGTCTTTAGTATGCTTGAAGACAGTCACACATTATCCAATATTTTAACCGGAAAACCGCTAGGAACCATC
>JAJRPY010000095.1 GCA_024280535.1 Gammaproteobacteria bacterium
GGTTAAGGTATCTGCTCTTTGCGCTGCCCACCCTGTGTACCAATAAACGCAATTTAGGGGGAGAATGCGCTGTCCATTTTGTCAATCTGATGATACCAAGGTATTAGATACTCGTTTAATCGATGATGGTTCGCAGGTGCGTCGGCGTCGGGAATGTACCTCGTGTAATGAACGTTATTCAACGCGTGAAATGGTGGATTTAAACCTGCCACGGCTGATTAAAAATGACAATTCACGCGAATCTTTTGATGAGGATAAATTGCGTTCTGGTTTGTTGAAAGCGCTAGAAAAACGACCCGTAAATACCTCGCAAATCGAGACTGCCATTGCCCGTATTGCTCGTAAATTAATGACGCAATCCGAACGCGAGGTATCTTCGACAAAAATTGGCGAGTGGGTTATGGAAGAATTAAAAGCGCTGGATGAAGTGGCGTATATTCGTTTTGCCTCGGTGTATCGTCAATTTCAAGACATTGAAGCCTTTAAAAATGAGATTGAAAAACTCATGGGCAAATAAATGGCTAAAACTAAAATTAAATTTGTTTGCCGAGATTGTGGCACCTCGCAATCGCAATGGGCAGGGCAATGCTTGACTTGTAAAGCGTGGAATACCTTGGATGAGGTGGTTTTGTCAAGCACCACTGCTGCCAGACCAGCCAGCCTAAAAGATTTGCCCAATTCAATCATACAAAATTTATCCGCGGTTAAATCAGAGCATCGCCAAAGGCTAAGCACAGGTTTAACAGAGCTTGATAGGACGCTAGGGGGCGGGTTGGTGGATGGCTCGGTTGTGCTGATTGGTGGCGACCCGGGTATTGGCAAATCAACGCTTATTTTGCAGGCTATGTCGGCAATTAATAAAACCAATACAACCTTGTATGTGAGCGGTGAAGAGTCGGCGCAACAAATCAGTGATCGCGCCATTCGTTTGGGCATTAATGAAGATATTTTGCTGCTCAGCGAAACCCATTTGGAAAAAATTATCAGGCTTGCCAAAGAGGTGAAACCAAAGGTGATTGTGATTGATTCTATTCAAACGATGGCAACGGATGAATCTGGTTCTGCGCCCGGCTCGGTGACTCAGGTGCGTGATTGTGCCGCTCAATTGACCCAATTTGCCAAGCAGACAAATACTATTTTGCTGATGATTGGGCATGTTACCAAAGGCGGTGCATTGGCAGGGCCGAGGATTCTTGAGCATATGGTGGATGCGGTGCTTTATTTTGAGGGCGATGCGGGCGGGCGTTATCGTATTATCCGCGCGGTAAAAAATCGCTTTGGTGCGGTGAATGAAATCAGCGTATTTGCCATGAGTGAAACGGGTTTAAAGCAAGTTGAAAATCCGTCGGCAATTTTTTTGTCCAATCAGGCTAAGCCTTCTCCAGGGTCGATGGTGATGGTCACGCGTGAGGCAACACGTCCGCTGATGATTGAAATGCAAGCCTTGGTGGATCAGGCTAGTGGCAATCCTAGGCGAGTGTGTGTGGGTTTGGATCAAAATCGTCTGGCGTTGCAGTTGGCAGTGTTGCACAAACATGGCGGTGTTGCTACGCATGATCAAGATGTGTTTGTTAATGTTGTTGGTGGCGTTAAAGTGAATGAAACGGCGTCTGATTTGGTGGTGATGCTGGCAATTATGTCAAGCCTAAGGGATCGGGTTATTCCAAATGATTGGATTGCATTTGGTGAGGTGGGTCTAACGGGCGAGGTTCGTCCAGTGTATAATGCAATTGAACGTTTGGCAGAGGCGCAAAAGCATGGCTTTAAAGTGGCTATTATTCCTAAAGGAAATGCACCTAAAAAGCCGCCTAAGGGGCTAAAAATCGTTGCCGTGGAATATTTGCATCAGGCCCTGCAATATATGGCTGAACAGACATAATTTAACTTAAAAATTTAAAAACAGTTACGTTGTTTAATGTAATAATAGACAACAAACAAAATTATATAGGAGAATAAAATGATATTAGAAATTGTATTTGCAGCAGGGTGTTTTTGGGGAGTGGACAAAAACTTTGAAAAAATTGATGGGGTGGTTGATGTGGTTTCAGGTTATGCGGGCGGTAATTACGACAATCCTAATTATAACGAGGTATTGAAGAATAAAAATTTGCAAAGCTCAGGTTTTGTGGATTTTTTGCAAACCATCGGATTGGCGGATGAAGATGCACCTGAGGCGGATCCAGCACTGGTTAATCATACCGAAGTGGTCAAAGTGACTTACGATTCAGACAAGGTGTCGAGTGAATCTTTGATTAAGAATTTTTGGGAAATTCATGACCCGACGCAAGTGGATAGGCAAGGGGCAGATGTGGGTAATAACTACCGTTCTGCGCTTTATTGGACGACCAAAGAGCAAGAGGCAGTGGCTTTACGCACCGGACAGGCGTTTCAAAAATTGTTAAGTGATAAGGGTTATGGCAAGATTGTGACTGAAATCAAACAGTTGGACAAATTCTGGCCTGCGGAAAATTATCATCAAGATTATTTGGCAAAAAATCCAAATGGCTATTGCCCTAATCATGCCACTGGGGTTAAGTTTGATTCGTCAATTAGCAAGCAAAGCACGCATAAAATTGTGCGACCATTGAAAGGGATGGAAATATTGGTGATTGAGGCTGAAGATAAGGGCTCTTGCTTGTATTGTTTACAATTTGAGA
>JAJRPY010000096.1 GCA_024280535.1 Gammaproteobacteria bacterium
AACCTAGTAGTTTTGGATACTTAGGTAGTCGTGTGCCACATTTACAAAAAGACAAGGATTTTTATACATCATTAATCAACTATACATCATCAGTAAATTTTTTACAACATAAGCAATATTTAGAGCGGCAAATTGCGTATATTGAGCAACGAATAAATAGCGAAAAAAAGAGTGATTTTATGGGGGACTATTAAATTTACACCATAAGCACAATACTCATTAGCCAGTCAAATTGGGTTTTAACAAAGTTATATACTTGGGATGGAAAATCTAACAATCCCCTTCTTATTAAGCCACCCCATCAAGCGGCCTAAATCTAGCCCTTGGCAAAGTCTATGAATATTAAACGCCTAGACAACTAACTAGGTATAATTGCGTCCTTTGCCCGCCTTGTAAATACCTATGTCTGAACCAAAAACTGATACCCCCTCACCCAAAAAATTTAGCGACCTAGGTCTATCTGATTCGATTTTGGGGGTGCTGGATTCAATCGGCTACGAAACCCCATCGCCTATTCAAGAGCAGTGCATCACGCATCTTTTAAAAGGTGAAGACATTATTGGTCAAGCGCAAACGGGTACTGGCAAAACGGCTGCGTTTGCTCTGCCGTTATTAGATAAGATTGATTTAACGCTAAACGCACCCCAACTGCTGATTTTGGCGCCAACGCGCGAATTGGCCATTCAAGTATCCGAAGCGGTGCAAACTTATGCTCGCGGTATGAAAGGCTTTCACGTGCTGCCTATTTATGGTGGGCAATCTTATGACATTCAATTACGTCCATTAAAACGCGGCGTGCATTGCGTTGTTGGCACCCCAGGTCGGGTGATGGATCACATTAAAAAAGGCACTTTAAAATTAGACAATATCAAGTTTTTTGTGCTGGACGAGGCAGATGAAATGCTCAAAATGGGCTTCATTGACGACATTAAATGGGTGATGGAACGCATTCCAAAACAGCGTCAAATTGCTTTATTTTCAGCCACCATGCCAAGTGTTATTAAGCGTGTTGCGCAAGAATTTCTTAACAATCCCAAGGTTGTTAAAGTCAGCACCAAAACAGAAACTGCCCCTTCTATCACGCAAAAATACTGTCTAGTTGGCGGTTTGAGCCAAAAATTAGATGCGCTCACTAGAATTTTAGAAGTGACTGAATTTGATGCTATGATCATTTTTGCCAGAACCAAAACACTTACCGTAGAATTATCTGAAAAACTTGCTGCTAGAGGATTTACCGCAGAGGCCATTAATGGCGATATCCAACAAAGCCAACGTGAAAAAATTATTAACAAATTTAAAAAAGGCAGTATTGATATTTTGGTTGCCACAGATGTTGCAGCGCGCGGGCTGGATGTGCCTCGTATTTCACACGTGGTGAACTATGACATTCCTCAAGACGCCGAAACCTACGTACACCGAATTGGCCGTACAGGAAGAGCGGGGCGCGAAGGAGATGCGATTTTATTTGTTTCTCATCGTGAACGCCGTATGCTAAACGATATCGAACGCGTCACACGCCAAAAAATTACACCTTTGGCATTGCCGACAGCAAAAATTATCAACGAAAAACGCATTGGCACTTTTAAAGATAAAATCACCCAAACACTTAATAATCAAGATTTAAGTGTCTTTGAAAAACTGGTGACTGAATTTCAAGCAGCCAATGACGATACCTCCCATCTGAAAATTACCGCAGCGCTCGCCTATATTGCACAAGGTGGCGAGCCATTATTATTGTCTGAAAAAGAACCCAGTCTTGGCAGGGATCAGAAGCCTGGTGAAGAAAAAATCATATCACTTGAACCCAACCCACTTAACAATCATCCAGACATTCCAATGCGTCGATATAAAATCGAAGTCGGCAATAATCACAATATCAAGCCGGGGAACATTTTAGGTGCTATTGCCAATGAAGCCGATATGGATAGTGAGTATATTGGCTCTATTCAAATTTTTGACAACTTCTCAACGGTAGATCTGCCTGATGAAATGCCAAAAGAAACTTTTGCTATTTTAGGCAAGACTGCAATCAATGGAAAGCGCTTAAATATTGTCGAATTAACTGACAAAAACAACAAAGCCACTATCGGCGGATCATCAACTGGCAAAAGAAATTTTGGTCGCAAGAAATTTTCTAAAGGCGCTCCTAGAAATAAAGACGGTGGTCGTGGCGGCAATAATAATGCTCGGGGCAGTAGAGATGGCAATCGTAGCAACAGAAAGCCAAAATTCTCACGCGCCAAGGCTAAAAAATAATTCAGTCAAATAATATTCCAATGACTGAAAAAATACGTTAAAATAGATTCGCTGGTAAAGTATACAGCTACTATTTATATTGTTTTGACTGATGGTTACATCCTCTCTAAGTTATAAATGTGGTCTATTTTTACGGTATTTTTTTTAAACTTAATAAGGGGACATAATGTCTACAACAGGAAAAGTAAAGTGGTTTGACGCTAAAAAAGGATTTGGTTTTATTGAGCAAGATAATGGCGATGATGTATTCGTACATTTTCGTGCCATTCAAGGCGACGGCTACAAATCTTTAGAAGAAGGTCAAGAAGTCGAATTTGACTTAGAAGATGGCGCCAAAGGCCCGCAAGCGGCTAACGTGCATCCACAATAATTTTTAAATAAATTATTAACACTAAAAACCCGGCAACAACGCTGGGTTTTTTATTGTCTAAAATGATTAGCATAAACTTATGAAAACATTCTACTGGTACGATTACGAAACCTTTGATATTAGCCCAAAAACAGGTCGAATATCTCAATTTGCAGGCATTCGCACGGATGAACACCTCAACATTCTCAACGAGAATATGTTTTATTGCAAGCCTACAAATGATTGCCTACCCTCACCCGAAGCCTGTGCCGTGACTGGTATTAGCCCGCAACTATGCGAGCAAAAAGGGATGATTGAGCATCAATTTATCCAAAAAATTAACCAAGAGTTTTCAATGCCAAGTACCTGCATTGTCGGTTATAACTCAATACGATTTGATGATGAATTTACCCGCCATACCTTATATAGAAACTTTTTAGACCCTTATGCCTGGCATTGGAAAAATAGCAATACGCGCTGGGATATTTTAGATGTGGTGCGTATGTGTTATGCGCTGAAAAAAAATACCAGCTTGAATTGGGTATATGACGAAAACGGCAAGCCGATTTTTAGACTGGATCAACTGTCCTCAGCCAATGGCATTGAACACGCCAATGCGCATGATGCCTTGGCCGATGTGCGCGCCACTATTGGTATTACCACCATCATCAAACAAACTCAGCCTAATTTATTTGATTATGCCTTTAAATTACGTGAGAAAAAATTTGTAGAATCTAGCCTTAATTTATTTAAGCCAATGCTGCACACATCCGGCATGTACGCGGCTGAAAAATCTTGCACGCGCCTCTCGGTTGCCCTAGCCTATCATCCAACTTACAACGATCGGGCTATTGTTTTTAATTTGGATCAAGACCCATCAATCCTGCTAGAGTTGGACATTGAAGAACTTAAAACACGTATGTTC
>JAJRPY010000097.1 GCA_024280535.1 Gammaproteobacteria bacterium
CATTAAAGCACAAGTTTTGTTTACTGATTTAATGGGTACAGCAGAAGATGTATTTAGTACGCCAACCAACTCAATTACTAATGTTAATGATTTAGCCAGCATTAACATCCTTGGCAACATCAAACAAGATTCCGTCTTAACAGCCGAGGTTAGCGATCTTGATGGTGTGCCAGACGACATTACGTATCAATGGTATGCCGACAACACTGCTATTAACGCAGCAACCAGCAGCACACTGACGCTAACTCAAAATCAGCTCAACAAGCGCATCAAAGTACAAGCCTCATTCACTGATTTAATGGGCACAGAAGAAACCCCTGTCAGTAGTACAACTATCCAAGTTAGTGGCAATATAACTGTTGGTTATTTTAAAGGCAGCGCCGTTACAGGGCTAAACTATACCACCAACACTCAAAATGGCATAACCAACACATCAGGAAAATATCAATACATCCCAGGAGAACACATTAAGTTTTACCTAGGTGACCTATATTTAGGACAATCCCTAGCCACCGAGGTGTTATATCCGAGTGATATTGCCAATAGTACGCGAACAATGATTAAAATCGCCCAATTGCTACAAACCCTAGATGCAGACAGCAACCCAAACAATGGCATTGATGTTTCCCGTCTTTCAAGCAATACTGCACTCCAATATATGCCCGATACCGACCTATCCCAGCAGGAGCATATTAACAAATTTGATTCAAGTAAAACACTGGTCAGTAAAACAGATGCTGAGAATTTTTTAATCAATGCCATTGCCAATGATAGAAATACCGATGGCTACACAAAACTTACAAACCTTCAGGCAAGAAGTTACAGCTTTCATTTCTCCTCAAGTGGCATGCGAGAATTTGAAATACCAACACTGGCCTGCGCCCAAGTCAGTTGTTGTAGGGCAAATATCAAGAAAAATGGTGTTATCGTCGGTCAAAACGACGCTATCGTTGATCAAAACAGGGTCATTCGCCTTAACGCATCACAACAAACTGTGGGCACAGTAATTCTCAATATTCAACCCTCTGGCTCACAAGCCTGCTACTACAAAACACCTATTGCCAGCGATATTAAATCTATTGCCAACGTTAAAAAAACCATCTCAGCACAGGGTGATGACAATAGTCACCCCACATTAGATGTGGTAAAAGTAAATCAACACTATTATTTACAAGATAACAGTCGTGATGCAACGATCACAACCATTAAATCAATTGGCTTAGACCCACAAAAATACATTAAGCACACCGCCACAATGGCAAAAAATCTTGACAAAGATGGCGTTGATGCACATGCCAATTCAATCAAAACTTATGATTATCTGAACACAGTGCTAGGCATGCAAAGTTACGACGATCATAATGCTTCTTTATCAGCCACCACTAATTATTTAATCCCTCATTCGTTTTCTAGCCCCCCTAGCCCACCTCCAGGTTCGCGGTATAATGCTTTTTATTGGGGTGGAGGTATTTATTACACGCCAGCCAAGCCAAGCCAAGGTTATAACAAAAGCCTCTCCTCAATTGTCAATGTTGCCGCTCATGAATGGGGACATGCGGTTACTAATAACGCTTCTAACTTAGTTTATGCACGAGAGTCAGGCGCCATGAATGAGGCATTTTCAGATTGGCTTGGCATTTCTATAGAACAGCATTATTCAACTAGGACAAAAAGTTGGCTGATAGGATTCCCAGACAAACCATTTAGATCAATGTCACACCCAGCAAACTATCTCATATGGTATTCATCAACCAGCGATTACAAAATTCTTAAAAATGGTCAGGTTCACACACCTAGTGCTGGCAATCAATTCCCTTATCCAGATACCTACAAAGGCGAGAATTGGCTTGTAACTGACACGGCCAACTGCCCTAAACCTAATAATAATAATAATGATTATTGTGGCGTGCATATTAACAGCTCCGTTGCCAATAAAATGTTTTACTTATTATCAGTCGGTGGTACGCATAATGGCATTATTGTCACAGGTATAGGCACTGATAACGCCATGAAAATCGCCATGGATGCAAACAGAGCGGAATGGACTTCAACAACCACCTTTCATAACGCCAAAGCTGGCATGATTGCTGCCAGTAAAAAGTATGGTCAAACTAATGCTGGTGTCGATATGCAACAACAGGTAAGATTAGCTTGGGAGGCAGTTAATGTACTTGATTCAAATGAGTGATTCTTTATTGAATTTTGCTAATCATCCCTATTGATGCAAAGGTCTCTAATTAGCAAGGGGAAAATTCAACCCATAAGCGCAACACTTCAGTTTAAAAAACAGCCCTCGCCAGTTAATTCAGCAAAAACCTCAAATGGGGTTTTCCACCCCAAGCATTTCCCAAGTCTATTATTCATTAAATCCGTTGCTCTAAACGCTTCTTTCTCACTCATATTATCCAAAGCCATTTGCTTGGGAAAGAATTGCCTTAATAAGCCATTGTGACTCTCATTTAAGCCACACTCCCAAGAGTGATATGGTTTAGCAAAGTAAGTATTACATTCAAGCGAATTAGCCAGTTTATCGTGCCAACTAAATTCTCTAGCATTATCAAAAGTTAGGGTTTTGACCCATTGCTTGATTGGTTGGAGTAACTTAAGGATTGCTGTGTTTGCAGCACTCGCAGTTTTGTGTTTAATTGGTAAGGCAAGATAAAGCCTGCTCTTGCGCTCAGCAAGGGTGGCAAAGCTGCCCTTGTGTCCTTTGCCAATAACCAAGTCTATTTCCCAATCGCTAATACGAGTACGAGAATCAACAATACTGGGTCGCTGATCAATATCAATTCGATTGGGAATTCTACCTCGGTAGTCATTCTTGCCGTAACGTTTGCGGTATTTTTTGTGTTGGTGG
>JAJRPY010000098.1 GCA_024280535.1 Gammaproteobacteria bacterium
CTTGATTATACATACTTTTTTATTAATGCGAAAACACTATCACCAAGCCAAATTTTTACTTTCTTGCCCCTCTTTACAAGGTGCACCAGCGGATGAAGGCTATGAAGTGATTTTTGCCGGCAGGTCTAATGCAGGAAAATCAAGCGCCATTAACACCCTCACCTTGCAACATAAATTAGCCAAAGTGTCTCGAACACCGGGGCGTACTCAGCACTTGGTATTTTTTGAGCTGGATGCCAATAGACGCTTAGTTGACTTGCCTGGTTATGGCTATGCCAAAGTGCCCAATCATATTAAACACCAATGGCATAAAGATATGAGTGAATATTTTGAGCAACGTGATTGCTTACGCGGTGCGGTGTTGGTGATGGATATTCGCCATCCTTTAAAACCTTTTGACAAACTAATGCTGGAGTGGTGCGTGAGTATTAATCTACCGACACACATTATTTTAACCAAATCTGACAAACTCAAAAAAGGAGCGGCTGCCAATACTTACCAGAAAATTAAACAAGTAATTAGTCCTTATCCTTACGTTGAGGTTCAACTGTTTTCCAGCCTTAAAAAACAAGGCTTAGAAACGCTTTGGTCACGTCTGGACACATTCTTTGGCTATCTCAACTAAAAATGTATCTAACTGCTAACTTATCCCACATCACCACGACTGACACTATTGTCGTTGCTAACAATCGTCAAGTATTAGCCTTCAAACAATCCTTTGCCAAACAACATCCTAATACCCAACTGCCTGATATTTTTTCATGGCAACAATATCTAAAAAACCACTGGACAACCCACCAATTCCAAAATCATCAACGCCTGATTAATACCACCGAGCAGCGCTATTTATTAGAATCTTCACTGACTGCCTGCACGCAAACGGTTCATAGCCAATTGCTGAATGAGGTGGTTAAAAACTATGATTATTGCACCAATCATCTTATTGAATTGACCACCTTATCCAATGCCAATATTCAAATTTGTGCGGTGTTTGCTCAATGGATAACCCATTACCAGCACACCAAACAACGTCTAAACTTAGTTGATAGTAATGATTTAGCAGCATTAATGCTAAAAAACCCAGCCGATTTTCAATCGCCGTATGTATATGGCTTTAAAACCCTAACGCCATTACAACAACAACTATTCAGCGCCTTAGATTATCAACTGATTGACAGTGAGCATAGCCATACCAGCGAACAACGTTGCTTTGAGCATACACTTGATGAAATACAAGCAGCTGCCCTATGGGCCAAACAACAACAACAAGCCAATCCACAGCATTCAATTGTGATTGTTTGCCCACAGTTAAGCGATCTTCAACATCAACTTATCTCCACTTTTGATCAAATCTTTAACAATCAACTGGTTGAAACTGGGCAAAAATCCTACAACATATCATTAGGACTGCCCCTATCTCAATACGGACTCATTCAACATTGTCTCAATTTATTAGAATTATCCAGCCAACTAAAAACAAACAAAATTAATACCACTCTATTTACCCAAGTTCTACGCAGTGTTTATGTGCAAGGCCAGCAGCAAGAGCAAAGCGCTCGTCATTTATTGGCCAATCAGGCAGATGCATTGGCACTTGAGCATTTTTCCTTAGAGGCGTTACACCCCGCCATTGACACTTGCCCGATTTTGCTCAAAATAATCACTCAAATTAAAACCCTCCCATCCGTTAATCAATCTTTAAGCAAGCATTTGCTGAGTTTTAACCAATTGTTGAGCATTTGGGGGTTTGCCACTGATCGTTCGCTCAGTAGTAGCGAATATCAATTATTTAATAAATATTTAAGCAGTACGCTAACACTAAACCAGTTGTCATTACATCAGGGAAAATGCAGCGCAACCCTTGCACGCCATAGAATAAATCAAATGACCAATCAAGTGGTATTTCAGCCACAAGCAAGCAATACCCACATCCAAATCATCGGTGCACTTGAAGCAGAAGGATTGCACTTTGATCAAGCTTGGGTGATGGGTATGACGCACGATTTCTTGCCCGCCAAATTAAATGCACCGCGTTTTATCAGCAGCGAGATTGCCATTCAACATCAAATCCCCTTTAGTAGCTATGAATTAATTCAATCGGATGCACAAAATACATTGACCAACCTCACTTCTTTGGCAGAGAAAGTGATTTTTTCATACGCAAAATTACACATTGAATCTGAACAATTGCCCTCCCCTTTACTAGATTTTCCAGCCGAATCCACCCCTACAATTAACACAAAAACAACCCCTATTGCCACCGAACTGATTGATGATGACACTGCCAGCAAACTCACAGAAACGGCTATTAAATCTGGCGTATCCACCCTCAAAGACCAAATGGCCTGCGCTTTTAAAGGGTTTGCACACAGGCTTGATATTCAACGCCATAACGAGCCACATATTGGACTAGACAGGCGCGAACAGGGCAATATTATTCATCACGCCTTGCAATACCTCTATCAAGAAATTGATTCAAAATCCGCATTGCTAGCACTGGATCAGCCACAATTGAACAAACTCATTAGCCAAAAAATTGATGCCGCATTAAAGCATTACCCAAATTCTGCCTTTAAAGCCGTTGAAAAGGCTAGATTGACAAGCCTATTACTCAAGTTTACCGAAACCGACAAACAGCGTGATAATTTTCGCGTACTGGCAACCGAACGTAGCGTACAGGTTGACATTGCTGGGCTAAGTTTTAACACTCGATTGGACCGACTGGATGAAATGGACAATGGCGACCAAATTGTATTCGACTACAAAACTGGCGCCAGCTCAACAGCAAAATGGTGCGGGCAAGCAATTATTGAGCCGCAACTGCCCATTTATAGCGTTAGCAACCACACCCAAGGTGCGGCCTTTATTGAGCTTAACTCTGACAAAGTCAGCATTAAAGGCCTGTCAAAAGACCCAGATTCATTGCCAAAACAACCTGCCAACAAGGGCAACTGCCAAGAATGGGAGCAACAACTAACCCTATGGGCAGATAAACTCAACCAAGCCAGTCATGATTTTCAATCAGGTCAAGCGCAAGTGCTGCCCAATAAAACTGCCTGTGCGTATTGTGAATTTGATTTATTGTGTCGCGTTCAATGACTGAGCAATAATCATTTTTTTCTCATCAGCAATCGCCTGAGCAATATTCGCCTTGTCCAACGAGGCAATATCAATGGCACCTAATAAATTTTTAAGCGTAATAATACTCTCAACATTGACTGATAATAATTGATAAACCTTAAGCAAATCTGCAAATCTATCTTGACGCCTCAATGCATCCGTTTTGGCAAAAAAATCCTCAATCAACTCAACCGTTTGAGCATCAAACGCCTGAACCAATGGATAAAACTGGGCGCTGAGTTTTGCCAATTGTCGATATTGCTTCGGGCATTTTAATCGCTGACATAATTGAGCAATGGCATCGACTTTTTCACCAATCAGCCAGACGCAAAATTTAAGCAGTGCTTGGTCAGTATTCAGATTATCCAGTCGCTCAAATTGATTATTATGGCTTTGTGGCTGAGGCATTAATAATGGCGTAAATACTCGCTGATAAGCATCGCAAGCCAACAACACCTTAAAAAAAGCCGACGGCGTAGTATAACTTAACGATTTTTCTAATTCTTTAAAAACCCGCTCTGGCGTCAACGCATCAACCTCACCAGAATCCACCATTTGTCGCATAAGTTGATGGGTATCATGCGCCACCTTAAAGCCAAATGGTTTAAATCGTGCCGCAAACCGTGCAACGCGCAACACACGCACAGGGTCTTCACCAAAGGCATCCGATACGTGTCTTAATAGCCCATTATTTAAATCATCCTGCCCCTTGAATGGATCAAATAATTCATCATTTCGAATATCTTGCGCCATGGCATTAATACTCAAGTCTCGACGTGACAAATCTTGCTCAAGTGTTACCTGACTAGAGGTGTCAAACTCAAACCCTTGATAACCTTTGCCGACTTTTCGCTCTAATCTTGCTAAGGCATATTCTTCTTGCGTACCTGGATGTAGAAAAACTGGAAACTCTTTACCGACCTGACGATAGCCCAAATCCAGCATTTCATCTGGTGATGACCCCACTACAACCCAATCTTTTTCAGTATGCTCATTAGCAATACCCAACAACCGATCGCGCACTGCCCCGCCTACTAAATAAATTTTCATTTGTTCCAATAGAGACCTTTGCATAAATAGGGATGATTAGCAAAATTCAATTTTTGTTCAATTGGTGATTTTCTTAAACCCAACCCTAGCAAGGCTAAGGTAGGGTTTAAAAAATTGCCAAGTGAATGAAAAGTGGATTTTTGATGATTATTCATATTTATGCGAAGGTCTCCAATAATGTGTAAATGCAAATATAATACCCTAATGAATATATCAAAACTAATAGCAACACAATTAAGACACACTCAACGGTGTGGCATTGATACCCAAAGACATCTATTAAGCCATGACTTTATCTCATTAACCACCAAACCAAACCCATAATGCACATTCACATTCTTGGCATAGCTGGCACCTTTATGGGGTCTTTAGCCCTCATTGCCAAACAGCTTGGGCATACCGTTAGCGGGCAAGATCAGGAGGTTTATCCACCAATGAGTACCCAGCTTGATGAGCAGCATATTAGTTACACGCATGGCTACCAAATCACTGATTTACCCGTAGCGGATATTTATATTATCGGCAATGCACTATCGCGCGGCAATGCCTGCGTTGAAGAAATTTTAAGCCGGCAATACCGCTACACCTCTGGCGCTCAGTGGTTGAGTGACAACGTATTGCCAAATAAATGGGTACTAGCCGTATCAGGTACCCATGGCAAAACCACCACCGCCAGTATGTTGGCTTATATCTTAGACTATGCGGGTTACAATCCTAGTTTCTTAATTGGCGGCGTGGTAGAGGATTTTGGCGTTTCATCAAGACTCACCGAGTCAAACTTTTTTATCATTGAAGCCGACGAATACGATACAGCTTTTTTTGATAAACGCTCAAAATTTATACATTACCGCCCAAAAACCTTACTGATTAATAATTTAGAATTTGATCATGCCGATATTTTCGATTCCCTCAAAGACATTCAAAGACAATTCCACCACCTACTTCGCACCATCCCAAATGACGGACTCATCATTCACCCCCATAACAACAAAAATATCAACGAAGTTTTAGCAATGGGCACCTATTCAAAAGTGCAAGCCTTGCTTGCACCTACACTCATCAGCACAACCACTGGCACTCAATTTAGTGTTGAACAAGGCCATGTTGATTGGTCTTTTTTGGGTGAGCATAATATGCAAAATGGCTTGGGCGCGATTTATATGGCGCATCATGTTGGCGTGCCAATTACTGTGAGCTGCGAGGCATTAAACAGCTTTAAGGGAATTAAGCGTCGTTTGGAAATTAAGTACCAAGGCAAAAACATTACTGTATATGATGATTTTGCCCACCACCCAAGCGCCATTAAAACCACCTTGCAAGGCCTGCGAGCCAAAGTAGGCAATCAAACCATTGTGGCTATTTTAGAGTTAAGATCCAATACTATGAAATCTGGCATTCACCAGCAAACCTTAGTTGATGCACTTGATACTGCTGATCACGTATTAATTTTAAAGCCCTCATCCAGCACTTGGGACATAAGCACTTTATTCAGCCCATCTGTTTTATTTAATTCTGTAGATGAGATTGTTCAGCAGCTATCAACCCTACATCAAGGTCATTTTGTGGTGATGTCCAATGGGGGCTTTGATGATATTTTTAACAAAATAATCAACCACTTAAACCGCGGAACAAGCCAATGAACCCAATTGCCATAGCACTAACGGGCGCTTCAGGTATGCCCTATGCACTAACTTTACTTAAAGAATTAATCAAAACACAGCCACACATTTATGTGATGATTTCTCAAGCTGCCAGTATCGTCATTAGCATGGAAACCACACTTAAACTAGGCGCTGAGCGTAGCACCATTGAAAAAAACCTGAGCCAATATTTGGGTGCTGAGCAAGGGCAAATTGAGGTTTTTTCTAAAAATCAATGGACAGCCCCCGTTGCCTCTGGCTCCAATCCACCGCGCGCCATGGTGGTATGCCCCTGCACCATGAGCACCCTATCAGCCATTGCCCACGGTCATGGGGATAATTTAATACACCGCGCCGCCGATGTGGTGATTAAAGAGCAAAAAAAATTAATCCTCGTCCCTAGAGAAACACCCTATTCTGCCATTCATCTGGAAAATATGCTAAAACTCTCTCGTCTTGGCGTGGTGATTATGGATGCCAATCCAGCTTTTTATCAACAGCCTAATTCTATTCAGGATTTGGTTAATTTTGTAGTCGCCAGAATTCTTGATCATTTAGCAGTGGAGCACACGCTTTTGCCTCCTTGGCAAGGCTAAAAAAACCAACACACTAGCCTAAAAATGCCAAAAATTGCGTTAATTTACCCTCACACAGTGCGCTACTGTAGTACCCAATACAATGGTGGTTGGAGCTAATTTTCTAACATACTGCCAACAAATAGCACCGTGACGATGATGCGCTCAAACGCTGTACATAGAAGTAAACACAATCACTTATGTCAATCGCTACATTAACATCACCTCTTGCACCTAAAATACCAACAGATACAACAAGGCTGGCATAATAACCAAACCAGCTACACCCAATAATCCAGTCCGCACTACTTCAAAGCACACCATCCAACTGGTATTAATGGCTTAACAATCTGTTTGGTATGATTTTTATTGGATTGTAGTTTATTCTCTTCAAATAACTATCTTCTGCTGGTCAATCTATCAAGACAATACATTAGTTCTTTAAACAGCGGACACTGAGTC
>JAJRPY010000099.1 GCA_024280535.1 Gammaproteobacteria bacterium
AAAATACTTGGCAAGACGGCAGTTCGGTTATTTTCCAAAATGAGCGATAAAAATTCAGTTTCTTTGGCGTTTAACGCACGATCAACAATACGGGCAACCAAACTTTGAACAGCCCTGCTTTTGTCTTGCTTTGATGCCTTTGGCGAATCCAGATAAGCCTGCATTTGCTGATCTGCTATTAACGCAGCAGACGCAGTTAATACTGCCTTCCAATCGTTATGCGACTGATCCTGCTGGGCAATTGCAAAAATTGCATTGGCATAAGGCTTGGCGATTGAGGCTAATTCCATCATCTATTATAGCGTTTGTGATAATTTAGAAAGCATGTCTTTATGCGTGTTGACATCTACCTCTTTGGCCAATACTGCATTAACACCCCGCATTACTAAGGTAGATACCTGTTCTTGTAACTCATGGCGTACACGTACCTTGTCTTGCTCAAGTTCTGCCGTTGCTTGCGCTTTCACCTTGTTGGCCGTTTGAATGGCAACATCTTTGGCTTCTTCAACCATAGTTGAAGCTTGTTTGGCCGCATTGGCAATAATCTCTGCTGCCTGATCTTTAGATTGGCTGATGAGTTCATTCGCTCTTTGCTCGGCTTCTGCTTGCTCAGATAAACCACGTTCTGCGGCAAGCAAGCCACTTTCGATACGTTTTTGGCGCTCTTCCATGGCGGCAATAAGCGGCGGCCATACATACTGCTTGACCATATAGATAAAGATGAAAAATGCAATGGATTGACCAATTAATGTAGCATTTATATTCATGAGACTTACCTTATACTTAGATTAATGTTAAAAAACGACTTAGGCAACCGCGAATAATACGTACAGACCTAGACCAACAGCAATCATAGGTACCGCATCTACAAGCCCCATGAAAATAAAGAATTGCGTTCTTAGCATTGGGATTAACTCTGGTTGGCGTGCAGCACCTTCAAGCACCTTAGCACCCAATAGACCAATACCGATTGCCGCACCTAATGCACCCATTCCCATCATAATACTTCCTGCAATATATAAAATCGCGCTTGTTTCATCCATCTTACTTCTCCTGTTAAAAATTAAAAAAAATTAGTGTTCGTTGTCGTGAGCCATATCCATATACACGATTGTTAAGGTCATAAAAATAAAGGCTTGTAGGGTGATAATCAAGATATGGAACAATGCCCAGCCAATCTGTAATAAACCACCAAATACGCCAAATCCAATGCCTACGCCATACATAATGGCAATTAGGATAAAAATAATCTCGCCTGCGTACATGTTACCAAATAATCTTAACGCCAATGAAATGGGTTTGGAAATTAGTGCGACCCCTTCTAATAATAAATTGGCAGGCAGTCCCCATTTGCCAAATGGGTGGAATAAGATTTCTGCAAAGAAACCACCAAGGCCTTTGTGCTTAATGCTGTAATAAATAATCAGTATAAAGATTGAAATGGCCATGCCAAAAGTAATGTTTGGATCTGTTGAGGGTACTACTTTAAAGAAAGCGGCATGTGGGTCGCCTCCTAGGGTTTCAACAGACAGTGCTGCCAATTGTGGCAGCCAATCAACGGCTATCAAATCCATGGCGTTCATTAAGAAAATCCAAGCAAAGATGGTTAATGCCATGGGTGCTACCAATTTGTTTTTGTGTTTGAATGAGTCGCGAACGCTGAAATCAATAAATTCAATCACCATTTCAATAAAATTTTGAAAGCCTGAAGGGGTGCCTGTGGTTGCTTTTTTGCCAGCGAAACGAAACACAAAATAAAACACCAGTCCAGTCACTAGCGACCAAAACATCGAATCAACATTAATCGCCCAAAACCCCATATTAGCGGCTTGCTCGGCAGTATGCGCAAAGCCCCAGTGGCCGTCTATTTGACCATAAGTCAAATTTTGCAAATGGTGCTTAATGTATTCCGAAGAGGTTATTGTTTCAACTGACATTTTTGTAAAAAGCGACACCTAAATTAATTATAAAAAAACTCATTACCACACTAAATGGATCAAATTGCTTCATGGCAAATACTAATAATATGCCCACTAACATAAGCCGCTCTATCAGTGAAATCCTAGCCAAGTTAATCACTTGCTTAGGCTCTATGATATTTTTGCGTGCTAGTTGTTGCATGCGCCAATTAAGTAGCATTTGATTCAGTAGTGCTATCAAAATGCCGGCAATGTATTCCATAAATCGCAACATTATATACTATCAATAATTAATTTACCACTGAAAATGACATATTTTCTATGTTTTTTTAAACTAATTGTATTATGCTTTGCTTATGCACTTGACAAGTGGAATATTTGTCTTAATAATAGTGGCGAATTTAAAATTTTAATACTACTGAGGAGAGTGTATGTCAAATATTGTCATTATTGGTGCAAGTACAGGTGGATTGCCGCTTGCTTATGAGATTAAGAAAACATTGGGCAAAGGTCATAAAGTGACGGTTATTTCTAATAATCCAAACTTTAATTTTATCCCGTCAAACCCATGGCTAGCAGTTGGCTGGCGTAGTGAAGATGATATCAGTTTTGAGCTTGCACCTCACCTTAAACGCAAAGATATTGAGTTAATTGTGGGTAATGCAGACGAAATTAAACCTAATGATAATCAAGTAACGGTTGGCAATCAAGTAGTTGAGTATGA
>JAJRPY010000100.1 GCA_024280535.1 Gammaproteobacteria bacterium
CGACAAGCCAAAGGATTGCCGCCAAATGTGGATCCGTGCGTGCCAGGTGTTAGCAATTTGGCTGCCTGACCCTTGGCAAGACAAGCTCCGATTGGAACGCCATTACCCAAGCCTTTAGCCAAAGTTAGAATATCGGGGGTGAGGTGATTGTATTGATGCGCAAATAGCTTGCCAGTTCGACCAATGCCCGTTTGCACTTCATCCAAAATGAGCAGCCAATTATTTTTTTGACAAATTGTCTGAACCTGGTTCAAATAATCGTCATCAGGAATAATCACGCCACTCTCTCCTTGAATGGGTTCCAGCATAACAGCTACAATATTTTGGTTTGTTGCATGCGCTTGAATGGCCTTAATATGATTAAACTCAACATGAATAAAGGCACTTAATAGAGGGGAAAATCCGGCTTGAACTTTGGGATTGCCAGTGGCAGATAAAGTGGCCATGGTGCGTCCGTGAAAACTTTGGGTGGCTGTTAAAATAACGGGCGAATCAATATGATTGGCCCGACCGTGCAAACGCGCAATTTTAATGGCTGCTTCATTCGCCTCTGCTCCTGAATTGCCAAAAAACGCATTGTCCATATTGGCTAATTTACACAATGTTTCAGCCAGTAACTCTTGATGGGCTATATGATACCAATTACTGGTATGAAGCAGTTGCTCGGCTTGTGATTGAATTGCTTTGGTGATGGTGGGATGAGCGTGTCCAAGCCCAGTTACGCCGACACCACAAAGTGCATCAAGATATTGATCACCCTGATCATCGGTTAAATAACAGCCGTTGCCTTGAACAAAACTGACATCTAGGGGGGCATAATTGGACATTAAATAGGACATTGAATTTATTCCTTTAAAACAAAAAAGCCCCTAATGGGGCTTTTGGCTATCAATCAAAAAATTAATTATGATTGATAGGTAATTGCTGGAGCCAGTTCGTTGTCGATATCGGCTAAATCTTGTTTGTAACTTTCATAGAAAGAGCCTGCTGGGGGGTTAATCCATTCTTCGTACGAGAAACCATTTTCTGCTGTATGCAGTTTAAAGGTTTCCTGTAGTGCAATTTTCTTGGCGGTTAATTCGTTAGATTTTTGATCAGTTGCATCCATTTTTATCTCCTGAATATTGAATAACTAAAAAAGAGTTATTATATACATAAAAGTGCATTTGTGGAACTTTTTATTTATCGATAAAATGGATAAATACTCCCATAGGATGCGCAAAATTATGTCACAATAGAGTTGAACATTATTAATAACCAAGGAGCCTATATGCAATTAAATATTTCCGGACACCATCTTGATATTACGGATGCAATCAAGCAACATTCTAAAGAAAAATTAGCTAAAATTAAGCATCATTTTGATCATGTTATTAGTATTAATATGATTTTAGAAATTGAAAAAGACATGCAAATCGCAGAAGCAAGCATCCATCTTAGTGGCACTGATTTGTTTGCTAAGGCGGAAAGTAAAGATATGTATTCATCGATTGATCAAATGGTGAACAAATTGGATGCACAGATTAGAAAGCACAAAGAAAAACTAAACGACCATAGAAAAAATTAAGCCTAATTTGGCAGTTTTAAGCCCAGATTAACTAGGAACGTACAATTTATGTTAGAAGTAGAAAACACTTCTTTCAAGGAATGCCTCCAAAGATTGATGACCTCTTTGGAGGCTTCTTTGTATGAAGAAGCCACCTCTCAGCTGGCCGATTTACACTCGGCTGAAATCGCACGCTTATTGGAAAGTGTGCCTGCAAAAGATCGAACCAAACTTTGGCATAATATCGATAGTGCCACGCAGGGCGATATCCTTAAAGATTTAAACAAAGATGTATTGTCTCAATTGTTAGCCGAGATGAGCGTGAGCCAAATTGTTGAGGCCACTGAAGGGCTTGATATGGATGATTTGGCCGATATTGTGCCCGAATTGCCCGAATCTGCCTTGCATAATTTATTGCTCACATTGGACCATAAGCATCAGGCACACTTGAAAAAAGTATTGTCCTATCCTCAAGATTCAGCTGGCGGGCTTATGAATATTGACATTATTACCGTGCGTGATGATGTCAATGTGCGCACGGTGATTCGTTATTTGCGATTATTAAAAAGGATGCCGATTGATACCGACCAAATTTTTGTGGTGGATCGCGCTTATCAATATATTGGCGCTTTGCATATTTCTACGTTATTAACCAATGAATCGAAACAAACCATCAAACCTCTTATTAATAATGAGCATAAGCCGATTTTGGCGAGTGCCTCAGAGACGGAAGTGGCCAGTTTATTTGAACAACGAGATTTAATCTCTGCCCCCGTTGTAGATGAAAACAATCAGCTTATTGGTCGAATTACGATTGATGATGTGGTGGACGTTATTCGGGATGAGGCGGAGCATTCAGTGATGTCTATGGCTGGCTTGGACGAAGAAAATGATGTATTTGCTCCCGTGATTGACAGTGCTAAAAGCCGCAGTATTTGGCTAGGAGTCAACCTCATTACCGTGTTTATTGCGGTGTTTTTTATTGGACTATTTGAGGCCACGCTACAAGCGCAAATCGCCCTAGCAATTTTAATGCCAGTAGTGGCATCAATGGGGGGCATTGCTGGCACACAAACACTAATCTTAGTGACGCGCGGCATTGCCACCGGCAGGGTAACGCACTCAAATTTGAAAGTATTAATGAGCAAAGAGGTGGCAATTGGTTTTTTGAATGGTTTGTTGTGGTCTGCGGTTATTGGCACCATTACTTATTTATGGTTTGCAGATTTAATCTTGAGCGTGGTGATTGCATTGGCGATTATCGTTAATTTAATTTTTGCTGCCTTCTCAGGGGCTTTTTTGCCGTTATTATTGATTAGATTTAATATTGACCCTGCATTAGCAGGTGGCGTAATTCTAACAACTATCACCGATGTGGTGGGTTTTGTGGCTTTTTTAGGGCTGGCCTCTTTGGTTGTTTAATTGACAATGCCTTTTGTTTTAAAACAATATTCAGCCATTCCAGGTGAAAAAATCCAGCATTTTTTAATCAATAACACCAATTTATCCGCCGCATTATCACAAAAATTATTATCCAAACATAGGGTTTTTGACGATCAGTATAATAGCTTAAAACATGGTGATACCATTCGTACTAACACTATTCAGGTGGCTGTATTTGAAGGCCATTCCAGAGGTTTAAAGCCCTTATTTAAAACCTTAGATTTTGCGGTGTTTGACAAGCCCAGTGGGATTATGGTGCATCCAACGCGTAAAACCACCGAGTATTGTTTATTAGACGAGGTGAGGTATTTTTTTGGTGATGAAGCGAGTTTGGCACATCGGATAGATGCTGAAACATCCGGATTAGTATTGGTTGCTAAAAATAAACACGCCAGCCGCCAGCTTGGTACGATGTTTGAGTGTAGGCAATACCATAAAGAATATTTGGCACTGGTCAACGGTCAAGTATCTGCTGATTTAATTATTGATAAACCCATTGCAAAAGCGGATAGTGCCATTAGGGTGAAAATGACTTGCCAAAGTGGAGTAGGGAAATTGTCTAAAACCTTAATTCAGCCTTTGGCATTTAACTCAAGCAAGCAAACGACCTTGGTAAAAGCCATTCCTGCCACTGGAAGGCAACATCAAATAAGAGTGCATCTTGATTCGATAGGGCATAGCATAGTTGGAGACCCTATTTATGCCGTTGATGAGCAGATTGCGCACGAATATTTGTGCAAAACTTTATCCGTTGAACAAAGACTCAAATTTACTGGGGCAACTCGACTGATGTTGCACGCATATAAACTGTCTTTTAATTATAAAAAGGTTGATTACAATTTAACTGCACCTTTAAAAAATCCGTGGTAATGTTGTCGCCTAAAAACGATACGACAACCCTAATGAAATAATAGGGTACAAGTTATAGTCCTTTAATTTAGTTGTTATGTCTTGTTGCTTCTCTCTCAACCCATCACATAACTCAGGTATGGTACAGGTGTCTGTCAATTGCACTTTAATAGGGCTATGCATAACACCGATATCAAAATCAAAAGAGAAGTTATTATCCCCAATCGGTTCAGAACCATATCCAATACCAACATAAGGTGCAAACTTTTTAAAGCTTACCTCACCACCTAAAGTTGCATTCACCCCGTTGAGCTCTTTATTCGTAATATTTAGACTAACTTTATTATTATTGTAATATGTACCTGCACGCAAACGAAAGCTATTTTCCCAAGGATGATAATTGGCAATAACAGAAGCACTTTGAAGGTCAGCCTTGATATTATAATTAGTATCACCCTTGGTCAAATTGACATTTAAATTCAATTTATTAGCACCCAAACTGACACTCAACACAGCATTAATTGGATGACTATATTCAATCCCAAACCCCATAGTAGATACTTTGGCGTTGATTTGCCCACTGCCCATCTCTGCTGCTAGGGTATTGGCTGATAATGCG
>JAJRPY010000101.1 GCA_024280535.1 Gammaproteobacteria bacterium
ATGCGTTAAAAAAGCCCTACTCGAAAAAATGTTCCCCAAGCAAGGCGAAACCCAACCCGCCATTCGCTTTAAAGGCTTTAGTGAGGCGTGGGAGGAGAAGGCGTTGGGGGAAGATGTTGCAGATATTATTGGAGGTGGAACTCCAAGCACAGGTATCTCAGAATATTGGGGGGGTAATATTGATTGGTATGCACCAACTGAAATTGGGAAACAAGTTTACGCAACAGGAAGTGAGAAAAAAATAACTGAACTAGGCTTGGGAAAAAGTTCAGCAAAAGTGCTACCTGAAAATAAAACAGTATTATTCACAAGCCGTGCAGGTATTGGTGATATGGCAATACTAAAAAAAGCAGGAGCGACCAATCAAGGGTTTCAGTCATTTATTATGAAAGAAGGCTATGATTCTTACTTTATATATTCGGCAGGATACTTAATTAAAGAGTATGCGTTAATTCACGCATCAGGTTCTACTTTCTTAGAAATATCAGGCAAAACGCTCGGAAAAATGCTAATTAAGACACCTAAATATCAAGAACAAACCAAAATCGGCAAGCTTTTCCAACAACTCGACAATCTCATCAATCAACAGCAAAGCCAAGTCACCAAGCTGGGCAATATCAAACAAGCCATGCTGGCTAAACTGTTTGTGTAAAGGGAATATCACTTATGACTGAATTTAACAAAGAAGCCGATTTTGAAGTTGCCTTAATTGAGGTGTTAAGCCATAAGGGGTGGGAATCGGAAGTGATTAAAAACCCCACCGAGGCGGATTTATTGCAAAACTGGGCGGATATTCTATTTAGCAATAATTCGGGCATTGATCGCCTCAATGATGTACCGCTAAGCGATACCGAAATGCAGCAAATTGTTGAGCAAATTCGTGAGCTTAAAACCCCGCTTAAACTCAATGGTTTTATTAACGGCAAAACCATTAATATTACCCGCGATAACCCCAAAGATAAGCGGCATTTGGGTAAAGAAATCAGCCTAGAGATTTACGACCGCCAAGCCATTGCCGCAGGGCGTAGCCGATATCAAATAGCACAACAACCCCGTTTTAATAAAAAATCCAAATTGATGAATGATCGCCGTGGCGATTTAATGTTGCTGATTAACGGCATGCCCGTGATTCATATTGAGCTAAAACGTAGCGGCATACCCGTGAGCCACGCCACCAATCAAATTGAAAAATATACCGATGAAGGCGTTTTTACAGGGCTGTTTGCCTTGGTGCAGGTGTTTGTGGCGATGTCGCCCAGTGAAACGCTGTACTTTGCCAATGCGGGTCAAGAAGGGCGTTTTAATAAAGACTACTTTTTTAATTGGGCGGATGTGAATAACGAGCCGATTAATGATTGGAAACACATCGCCTCTGATCTCTTGTCTATCCCCATGGCACACCAGTTGATAGGCTTTTATACGGTTGCCGATGGTTCGGATGGCATATTAAAAGTTATGCGTAGTTATCAGTATTATGCTGCCAATGCCATCTCTGACAAGGTGGCCAAAACCAACTGGGCGGATAGTTTTAACAAGCATAATCAATTAGGCGGTTATGTCTGGCACACCACAGGCTCGGGCAAAACCATGACCAGCTTTAAATCCGCACAGTTGATTGCCCAATCAAAAGATGCTGATAAGGTGGTATTTTTAATGGATCGCATTGAGTTAGGCGTGCAATCCTTACAAGAATATAAAGGCTTTGCAGGGGATAGCCAAGATGTGCAAGCCACAGAAAACACCCATGTATTAATCACCAAATTAAAAAGCAATGACCCCGCCAATACCTTAATTGTTAGCTCGATTCAGAAAATGAGCAATATCAATAATGAAGATAGCACACTGCAAAGCGATGATATTGAGCAGATCAACACCAAGCGACTGGTGTTTATTGTCGATGAGGCGCACCGCTCAACTTTTGGCGATATGTTAATCACCATTAAAAACACCTTTCCCGCCGCAATATTTTTTGGTTTTACGGGTACGCCTATACATGAAGAAAATCAAAAGAAAAACAACACCACCAGCAGTGTATTTGGTGATGAATTACACCGTTATAGCATTGCCGATGGCATTCGCGATAAAAACGTCTTGGGGTTTGACCCTTATATGGTAGCCACCTTTAAGGATAAAGACATACGTCGTGAAGTGGGTTTGTCAAAAGCCAAGGCAAACAGCGAAAGCGAAGCCTTTGCCGGCCCCAAGAAAAAAGCTATTTTTAACCGTTATATGAATGATGTGCCGATGGCGGGTTTTAGCAATGATTCAGGCAACTATGAAAAAGGCATCGAAGATGAGATACCGCAATCCCAATACGGTGAACCCCATAAACAACAGGTAGTGGCTGATATTTTGGATAACTGGCTGACGCTAAGCCAAGGTAATAAGTTTCATGCTATTTTAGCCACGCACAGTATTCCTGATGCCATTGATTATTATCGCCGCATTAAAAAAGCACAGCCAGAGTTAAAAATCACCGCTTTGTTTGACCCACATATTAATGAAGGCGAGGATTACCAAACCCGTGCCAAGGTGAAGCAAGAAGGCTTGCTGGAAATTATTGAAGATTATAACCAACGCTATGTTCAAAAATTTGATTTAGCGAGTCATGGCAAATTTAAAAAAGATTTAGCCGCACGTTTAGCACATAAAAAGCCGTATTTGCGCCTTAACCGTGAGCCTACGCAACAGCTTGATCTGCTGATTGTGGTCGATCAAATGCTGACAGGGTTTGATTCTAAATGGCTCAATACCTTGTATTTAGACAAGGTTCTCACCTATGAAAGCATTATTCAAGCGTTTTCGCGCACTAACCGCTTGTTTGGCCCTGATAAACCCTTTGGCACGATTCGTTACTATCGGTATCCGCATAGTATGAAACGCAATATTGATGATGCGGTTAAATTGTATTCTGGCGACAAGCCCATCGGCTTATTTGCCGATCAACTTGAAACCAATTTGAAAAAAATCAATGAAACCTTTGCGGATATACAAGCCTTATTTGAGCATGCTGGTATCAGTAATTTTGAAACCTTGCCCGATAACAACGCAGAACGAGGGCAGTTTGCCAAGCTGTTTCGTTTGTTAAATGAGTATTTGGAAGCCGCAAAAATTCAGGGTTTTGTGTGGGAAAAAGACGACGCGTTTGATCTTAATGAAAACACCTATCTGGTTTTAGCATTACGCTATAAAGAGTTAGCAAGTGAGGGCGAAGGCAATGGCGGCGGTGAGGAGGATGTACCGTTTGATATTGATGGTCATCTTACCGAAATTGATACGGGCAAAATCGACGCGGACTATATGAATAGCCGTTTTGATAAATACCTTAAAGAATTATCTTCTGGAGCGGATGCGGTTGATATGCAAAACACCGTAGACGAATTACACAGTACCTTCGCCAGCCTCACCCAAGAAGAACAAAAGTTTGCAGAGATTTTTCTACGCGATGTGCAACGTGGTGATGTAACACCCGAGCAGGGTAAGACCTTTCGGGAGTATATTTCCCAGTACCAAGCCCATGCAAAAAATGCACAAGTGAGTCAGTTGGTTGATGTGTTTGCCTTGGATGAGGATAAACTTAATGCCTTGCTGAGTGACCAAGTGACCGATGCAAATATCAACGAATACGGTCGTTTCGATGCGTTAAAAGACTCGGTTGATAAAGCCAAAGCTAAGGTTTATTTTGAACAATGCGATGGTGAGAACTTGTCTGTGTTTAAGGTGAATATGGAAATTGATAAATTGCTCAGTCGATTTATTTTGAGTGGTGGTTTTGATTTGTAGTTTATTGGGAATGTAGTACAAATTGCTGCAAACCAATGGGGTCAGAGTTATTAATTTGTACAAATTAAAGGAAATTAAATGGCATTAGCATGGCATTAGGTCTTTTATTATCACATTATTTTAATTGTCTTGCTTACCACCTTAACTAATCAGCAATTCTAAATATGAATTTCCTCCAGCCATTATCAGCAAGCGACCCGAAGTGGTTTAACCCTATTTAGACGAAAAGCATAGAGGATGTGAATTAAACTTGAAAACAATAGGTTTATCCATAACAATATGGAGGATCTTTAAAATCAAGCTAATCCCCCCCTCCTACAGCTAGTAGGCA